>JAIUMT010000055.1 GCA_022565415.1 Balneolales bacterium
GTAGTGTATAGTTTCACTCCGGGAATGTCCATCTTTTCTATGATATGCTGGTTTAACGATACCACATGTTTATGAACTTCATCCACTCCCAATTCTAAAAATGGATCTAGTGAAGCATGCAGTGCATAGATTCCGGGTACGTTAAGTCCACCTAGCTCATATCGCCTCGCAGTCGGATTTAAGCCCTGCTCATAATTGAATAAATCCCATGGTGTTTCTACCGACAACCATCCCACATGTTGGGGTCGCAATGCATTCAACATCTCTTCGCTGAAATACACAAATCCTATGCCCATAGGCGCCATCAGCCATTTTAATCCTCCCGACACAAACGCATCAATCTGCATAGCCTGAACATCGATTGGTGAACTTCCTGCAGCCTGAATTCCATCAACAACAAGCCATTTGTCGGAATCAGCGCATAGTTGTCCGAGTTTGTGGAGGTCGATTCTATATCCGCTTAAAAACTGAACCGCACTTATGCCCACTAATTGGTCTGAATTTTGGATTTCATGTTCGAGCTGATCTGCTGATACGAAACCTTGTTTGCTTTTGGCAAAACGAATATCAACGCCTCGATGCTGCAGATTCATGTAGGGATACACATTCGAAGGAAACTCGATGTCGTTGAGTAATATTGAATCACCTTTTTGCCAGTTAAGTCCGCCTGCAATCAGGTTTAATCCTTCTGATGTGTTCGTAACAAATGCAATTTGGTCGGACGATGGAGCATTAATAAGCCGGGCGATTTTACTACGCGTTTCTTCGATTATATCCTGATCAATCATATAGGATTCAATAACACCTGAACTTCGTTCTGTCAGGTGCTTATTGATGTGCGCATTCACTTCGGTAGATAGAACTCCAAATGCGGCATGATTAAGATATACATGGCCGTTTTTCAGGTGCGGGAAAGCCGCTCTATATGAGGTTAGTCTCTCTTCTGAAATCATGAAGGTCGTTTATTTTATTTAGATTCTACCCGATTTCCAATATGCAGCAGGGCATCGCCAGCACTAATTACAGGCATCCGATTTAATCCAACTACATAGCCATTTTGAGTAGCTTTTAAATTTACGTTGGTTTCGCCGTATGGATCGGTAATACTACCTAAATGTTGGCCGCGAACCACTTTGTCTCCGGGTTTTAAGGTCGTTCGAAATAAACCCGATACTTTCGCTCTAACCCAACTGCTTTTGAGAAATGTGCGTGGTTTGTATGAAATTACGGGTGCATCATCTCTCATACCAAAGGATTTCATCAGGCGAAGCGTTCCATCAATACCATATTGAATGGCATCCTCATCTAATCGAAGAGATTCTCCTCCCTCATAAACAATGATTGATTTACCGCGTCTGTGAGCAGCTTTTCGAAAAGATTTGTCGATCAAGGTTGAGTTCAGAATGAAAGGCGGTGCAAATGCTTCCGCTAACGTTACATTTTGCTGTTGGGATAATACACAGCGAATTTGCGGATAGTTATCTTTACTGGCACCACCGGTGTGAAAATCGATACCAAAATCGACCAAAGGAAGCAATTCGTTGACGATAATATTCGCCACGCGACTAGCCAATGAGCCTGTTTTATTGCCCGGAAAACTGCGGTTCAGGTCTTTTCCGTCGGGGAGGTAGCGTTCTTGCTGAAGAAATCCGTATATGTTTACAATCGGAACCGCTACTATAGTGCCACTAGTGGGATGCAAGTGCTTTTCTGTAATAATTCGACGAACAATTTCGATACCATTGGTTTCATTTCCGTGTAGTCCGGCTGTTAGTAACAGTGTAGGACCCGGATTTACGCCTCTCGACACGAAAATGGGCATGTCGATTACGGTATGCGTTGGTAATTTTGCAATTCGGAGGTCGATATAACGCTGTTCGCCAGGGTTTACGTGCTTCCCGTTAAGTATAAATGAATTCATGTTTAGCGGGTTATTAAACTCCAATTTTGTCTTTTCTTTTCTTCTTGGTACCGCCATGGCGCTCTACGTAATCGATAATTGCTCCTGCTATGTCGAGTTCTGGTGCTTTTTCAATTCCTTCGAGACCAGGTGAAGAGTTTACCTCAAGAACCAACGGTCCGCGATTGCTTCTTACCATATCGACCCCGGCAACACTTAAACCTAGTGCTTTTGCTGCTTTAAGGGCTGTAGAGCGTTCTTTTGCAGTCAATTTTATGATTTTTGCAGAACCGCCACGGTGGAGGTTTGACCGAAAATCGCCCTCAGCACCTTTACGTAACATGGCCCCGACAACTTTCCCATCTACAATAAAAGCTCGAACGTCGCTACCATTAGATTCCCTAATAAACTCTTGAATCAGAATGTTACTTTTAAGTCCATAAAAGGCCTCTAACACCGATTGAGCTGCTTTTTTAGTTTCTGCGAGCACAACACCCACTCCCTGAGTTCCTTCCAGCAGCTTAATAACTACAGGAACACCGCCGACCATGCGAATTAGGTCATCGGTATCTTTGGCGTTGCGTGCGAAACCTGTAATGGGCATGCCAATACCCTCGCGTGCCAGAATTTGCATACTTCTGAGTTTGTCGCGAGATCGAACAATTCCTTGCGACTCATTTGCAGAAAAAACCTGCATCATTTCAAACTGACGTACAATCGCACTGCCATAAAACGTTACAGAAGCACCAATACGAGGGATAATCGCGTCGACATCGTCGATAGCTTCTCCGTTATAATGTATAGTCGGGTTTCCCTTCTCAATAGCGACATAGCATTTAAGGTGATCAAGTACCAGCACGGTATGACCTCTTTGCTCGCCCGCTTCAACTAATCTACGGGTGGAATACAACTCTTTATTCCGGGATAAAACTACAATTTTCATACATTTTGGTTTGGTATTAAGGGAATTCCACCGGTGTGGATGAGGTCGACATCAATAATAAAATGTTTTTTTAACGTTTTACGGCCAATGAGCAGTGGGTAGGTCATTGCAGATCGATTTGAAAGGGAAAACTCGGTATTGATAGTAACTCCACCGATTTCAATCTGAGTTTCAATTATATAACGCAACTGAGTAGTTCCATTCGAACTCCTGATCCGTTTTCTCTTCTTAATTGGTAGAGAGTGAATAGTTGAAGTAAACTGAGGGTGATCATCGTCAAGGAGCATAAACTCAACAAAATCTCCCCCGTTTTTTTTTACAGCCCTGATCGAACTGCAGTGAAGAGCCGATGTGTAGGCTCCGGTGTCTATTTTTGCTTCGATGCCCTGAACGTTGAGTTCAGGTAAATTTGTAAACTCGCGTCGGCCGATTCGCAATGTTGAACGTTTTATCATATTTAAAGATAGCGTTCATTCCTGCAATATTAAATTGTGATTGTAAGCTGAGTTTTTCCGGAACGTTAACATGAATATGTGGTATAAGTAATTATACGAGATTGAATTAGCGGGGCGTTAATGTACTATTCGCTTCAGGGTGCAAAACCTTCTGAAGATCAGGAACCAAAAGGAGATATCATGGCAACAGTACTACTTATACTTTTTAGCATCATATTCGTGACCATTTTATTGGCATCTGTACGGCGTGATACGCAGTAAAACTTTTCTGAGGGTTTGAACTGTATAAAACGGGCGTTTTTCTTATCTTAGCCGATTGTATAAGAATTACTATGATTTAAGATTCTGGATTATCATTGTAGTTCGTCATAATAAATAAAAACAACAGGTTATAAGTTAAATGCGAGTAAAAACCGCCGACCAAATTCGTCAGGAATTTCTGGACTTCTTCCGCGAGAAAGAGCATGCCATTACACGTAGTGCTCCCGTGGTACCTCTCGAAGATCCCACCTTGCTCTTCACTAATGCCGGAATGAATCAATTTAAGCCCATTTTTCTGGGTGAAGAACAGGGTTATTCGGCAGAAGGTAAGGTTTGGCAACGCGCGGCGAATACGCAAAAATGTATCCGTGTTAGTGGGAAACACAATGATCTGGAAGAGGTTGGTCATGATACTTACCATCACACGCTCTTCGAAATGTTGGGTAACTGGTCGTTTGGCGATTATTTTAAATCTGAAGCCATCGAATGGGCCTGGGAACTTCTTGTCGACAGATGGAAACTAAATCCCGATCGAATTTACATTACGGTTTTTGGTGGCGACGACGAAGACGGCCTGCCCGTTGACGAAGAAAGCATTGAGCTATGGAAAAAAAACACGTCGATAAATCCGGCTCATATTCTCAAATTCGGCAAAAAAGACAACTTCTGGGAAATGGCCGAAACCGGCCCCTGCGGCCCTTCCTATGAAATCCATATCGACCTGCGGTCCGACGAAGACCGTGCCCTGGTCGATGGCGCTACCTTGGTCAACGCCGACGATCCTCGCGTTATGGAAATCTGGAACCTCGTCTTTATTCAGTTTAACCGCGAAGCATCCGGCAAACTTATCACCTTACCCGCTCAACATGTCGATACCGGCATGGGTTTCGAGCGAATCTGCGCAGTAATTCAGGGCAAAACATCCAATTACGACAGCGATGTTTTTACCCCCATCATCAACAATATCAGTAAATTGGCGGGGATTTCATACGGGTCGGCTGACGAAACCGATATTGCCATGCGCGTTATTGCTGATCACATTCGTGCAGTTAGCTTTTCAGAGGCTGATGGAGCTTCACCATCAAACGACGGACGTGGATACGTAATTCGACGAATTCTTCGCCGGGCTGTTCGATATGGTTGGGATAAACTCAACCTGAAGCAACCCTTCATGCACAAGCTTGTGCCATCTCTGGCCGATCGATTCGCTGATGTATTCCCGGAGCTTAAGCAACAGGAAAAATTCGTCAGTAACATCATCCGCGCCGAAGAAGAGGCCTTTTTACGCACGCTCGGACAGGGAATTCATCTGTTCGAAACCATGATTTCAGGCAAAAAGATTCTCAGCGGCGAAGATGCATTTAAACTGCACGACACCTACGGATTTCCAATTGATTTAACCTCCTTGATGGCCCGTGAGAAAGGCGTATCGGTAGACCTGAAAGGGTTCGACACGTTAATGAAAGAGCAAAAAGACCGGGCTCGCGCTGCCGGTAAGTTTACTGTAGACATGAGCAGTCGGGAAGATTGGCTGGTAATTTCTGAGGGCGACGACTCTGAGTTCGTTGGGTATGATCAACTCGAAGCCCAGGTTCAGTTTCGTCAGGTTCGAAAAGAGAAAAAAGGCTACATCATTACACTCGATAAAACACCATTTTATGCAGAAAGCGGTGGACAAGTCGGCGACTCGGGAATACTAACGAACGGAGATGTTCATATTCAGATAACCGATGTGAAAAAGGTTCAGGGACATTTTTATCACCTGGCCGACAAACTCCCTGAATCTATCGAAGGCACTTGGCACGCCATCGTCGACAAAGAACGTCGATCTGAAATTCAAAAGCACCACTCAGCTACGCATATCATGCACGCTGCCCTGCGCCGTCGCCTTGGAACACACGTGGCTCAGAAAGGTTCTTTGGTTGAACCTACCCGTCTGAGATTCGATTTTTCACACTATGAGGCGATTTCTCCGCAGGTACTCAATACGGTCGAAGCTGAAATCAATGCCAAAATCCAGGAAAATATTTCCGGCGAAATCTTAACCGATGTAGCTATTGATAATGCCCGCGAAATGGGAGCCATGATGCTTTTTGGCGAGAAATACGGAGAAAAAGTCAGGGTAGTTGTCTTTGATAAATCCTACTCTGTTGAACTTTGCGGAGGTACTCATGTTAAAGCAACCGGTGAGATCGGATATTTCAGATTTCTGAGCGAATCATCGGCCGCGTCGGGAGTTAGAAGGGTAGAAGCTGTGGTGGGTCAGAGCGCAGACGAACTTTTGAGACGAGAAAAATCAACCATTGAGGCATTTAATTCAATCGTAGGCACCTCAAAAGACAGCCTTACCGTACTTGAGCAAATTATTGCCGAGAAAAAGCAACTTGAAAAAGAGGTCGAAAAACTGCGGACCAAGCAGGCCATGTCAATTTTGGATTCATTAATCTCCCATGCTAAGAAGCTTGAGAGCGGAATAACCCTAGTACGAGGTGAAATTCCAGATGTAAACGCCGACACGCTTAAACAATTGGGATACGAAGTTCTAAAGCGCTTACCTGAATCATCAATTTCAGTATTGGGGTCACGGGAAACACAGGCTTCGAAAGTCTATCTGGTAGCAACCGTTTCCGAAAACCTTGTTAAGTCGAATCAGATCAAGGCCGGAGCACTGGTTGGCAGCGTAGCGAAGCTTGTTGGCGGAGGCGGAGGCGGACAGCCCACCCTCGCAACAGCCGGTGGACGCTTCCCCGATAAACTCCCGGAGGCCCTCGATGCCGTACCCGGGATGTTGTAAAAGGGTGTCTGTATCCTGTTTAATAACATAAAATTGGGTATATTTACCCCGAAAATTAGTGGGGTAAAAGCCCGTTTGCTTGCAACACGCAAAGCACGACAAGCCGATTTTCGTGCTTTCAACAGAATCATTACAAAGTATTATGACAAAAAAAGCTGAAAAGTCTTTCACGCCTACCGGCTTTGTTTACAAGAGTACAACTCTTCCGGAAGCGACAAAGAAAGATCATAAAAAACTCGGTTTAACCAACGATGATGTCATCGCGTTATTCCGGGAAATGTTTTTACAACGCCGATTTGAGGAGCGAGCTGCCCAAATGTACCAGAAAGGTAAATTCGGAGGGTTTCTCCATCTTTACATTGGTCAGGAAGCTATTTCCAGCGCGACAAATTTCGTCCTTCAAGACGATGATGATATTATTACAGCATATCGCGATCACGGATTCGGTTTGGTTCGCGGAATCTCCGCCAAAGCCGGAATGGCTGAACTATTCGGAAAAGCAACCGGATGTAGCAATGGCAAAGGTGGATCCATGCACTTTTTTAACGCCGATCGCCATTTCTGGGGCGGACACGGTATTGTAGGTGCCCACATCCCGGTAGGTGCCGGACTTGCATTCGCAAACAAGTATTTAGACAACGGTCGCATTTCCATATCATTCTTTGGCGATGGAGCTGTGGATCAGGGTGCCCTGCACGAAGCATTCAACCTTGCCCAGTTATGGAAGCTACCCGCCATTTTCGTTGTTGAAAACAACGGATACTCAATGGGAACCGCCGTTGAGCGTCACACGGCTGCTGAAATCTACAAACGAGCGCTGGCTTACGACATGAAATATGAGATTGTCAACGGCATGGACTTATTCAGCATGATTGAGAAATTGCAGGAAGTGGCAAAAGACGTTCGAGATAACTCAATTCCTTACTTCCTCGAAATCCGAACCTATCGTTACAAAGGTCACTCCATGAGTGATCCGGGTAACTACCGCACGAAAGAAGAGTTGGATGAATTCAAGGCAATCGATCCAATCGAGCGTCTCAAAACCTACATGCTCGACAAAAAAGTCCTTAAGCAGGATGAAATCGATTCCATCATGGATGAGGTAAATAAAGAAGTCCTTGACGCCATAGATTTTGCCGAAGAAAGTGATTTCCCGGCTGAAGAAGAGCTCTACAAGCACATCTTCTCGGGCGACGAGCTCGTCATCCACGATCATAAATAACGTTTTTCAGTTTTAGCAGGAGTAAATAAATGCCTCAATTACAATTTGGTGAAGCTATCCGCGAAGCCATGCAAGAAGAAATGCGTCGCGACGAGCGTGTATTTCTGATGGGTGAAGAAGTGGCCGAGTACGATGGCGCGTATAAAGTTAGTCAGGGGATGCTCGAAGAATTCGGACCAAGACGAATTATCGATACCCCAATTTCTGAATTAGGATTTTCCGGTATCGGAGTTGGTGCAGCCATGAATGGTCTGGTACCGATTGTCGAATTCATGACATTCAATTTCTCGCTAGTTGGTGTTGATCAGATTTTGAACAACGCCGCGAAAATTCGATACATGAGTGGCGGACAAGTAAACATGCCCATCATCTTCCGCGGACCAAACGCGGCGGCGGGTCAGCTTGGCGCAACACACTCTGTCGCTTTCGAAAGTTTCTTTTCCTATTTCCCGGGGTTGAAAGTTATTTACGCTTCCGAGCCATTTGATGCAAAAGGATTGCTGAAAAGCGCCATCCGTGATGGAAATCCTATCATCTTTATGGAATCAGAGCAGATGTACGGCCTAAAAGGCGAAGTTCCTGAAGAAGAGTACCTCATCCCAATCGGAAAAGGCAAAATTAAACGCGAAGGCGATGATGTAACCTTAGTTGCTCACGGAAAAATGCTTCATGTTGCAAAACAGGCTGCAGAACAACTCGCAAAAGACGGAATCGAATGCGAAATTATCGATCCGAGAACGATTAAGCCATTCGACATCGAACTGGTGATTGAATCTATCAAAAAGACAAACCGTTGTGTACTTGTCGACGAATCCCATCCATTTGGTGGTGTCGCTTCAGAAGTCGGATTTTTAATACAGCGGGATGCATTTGATTATCTGGATGCACCGGTACAACGGGTGACGTTACCCGATGTGCCAGCACCATTTGCGCGTAACTTATACGACCTGTGGTTTCCGGATGCAAAACAGATTGTCGAAGCGGTGAAAACCGTAACTTATACCAACTAACAGAATCTAAAACTGAACCGAATACGCTATGGCTATTGTAATCGACATGCCCAAATTAAGTGACACCATGGAAGAGGGTGTTATCTCTAAGTGGAATATTAAAGAGGGCGACAAAGTTAAATCAGGCGACATCATCGCTGAGGTAGAAACCGACAAAGCAACCATGGACGTTGAAGCGTTTGATGATGGTACTGTTCTGAAAATTCTTGCCAAAGAAGGCGAAGCTGTTCCTCTTGGAGGCAAGATGGTTATTCTTGGCGATGAGGGTGAAGACATTAGCGATTTGATTGGTGGCGATTCTGACTCATCTTCTAAGGCGAAAAAGTCTGATTCTAAGGCAGATAAGTCCGACGACGATAGCGACAAAAAAGCTGATAAGAAATCCGACAAAAAAGACGAAGATTTTGATCCGCTTTTCGGCGACATCGACGATGATAAAAAAGAAGCCTCATCCGACAAAAAAGAAGCTTCTTCTGATGAAAAAGACGACGAAGATGGTCGTTTGAAAGCTTCTCCACTCGCTCGTAAAATCGCTGAAGAGCAAGGTGTTAGCCTTTCTCAGGTTAAAGGCAGTGGACCAAACGGACGAATTGTCAAGAAAGATGTCGAGTCGTTCGACAAGTCTGAGGCTAAGTCAGCCAAGGCTGATTCGCCAAAAGCTGCTCCGTCAATGCCAACGTTTGAAATCTCTACAGAAGACAAAGAAACCAAGATTTCACAGATGCGGAAAGTTATTGCCAAGCGTTTAGCTGAGAGCAAGTTTACCAATCCGCATTTCTATGAAACCATCGACATCGACATGAAACGAGCGATGGAAGCTCGCACAGCAATGAATGCAGGTGGCGACGTTAAGATATCTTTCAACGATTTGGTAGTTAAGGCGTGTGCCAAGGCGCTTCGCCTACATCCGGCTATGAATAGCTCGTGGTTAGGTGATGTGATTAAGCAGCACGGTGGCGTTCACGTAGCCGTAGCGGTTGCCATTGATGATGGACTGGTCACGCCGGTAATTCGCAATGCAGACGTCAAAGGATTGGCTCAGATTTCATCTGAAACCAAAGACCTGGCAGGAAGAGCGCGCGACAAGAAACTTCAGCCCGAAGATTGGGAAGGAAGTACATTCACCATTTCAAATCTGGGCATGTACGGCATCGAAGAATTCACAGCTATTATCAACCCGCCAAACGCTGCAATTCTTGCAGTAGGAGCCATTCGCGACGTTCCCGTTGTGGAAAATGGTCAGGTTGTTCCCGGAAAGCGCATGAAAGTAACCCTTTCAAGCGATCACCGAGTAGTTGACGGCGCAACATGTGCTGAATTTCTGAATACTGTTCGGAAGTTCCTCGAGAATCCGACTACCATGCTTGTCTACTAAGACATCAGAAATATCGAATTCAATAAAGGCTGGTCTGTTAAGACTGGCCTTTGTTGTTTTTGGAAGGACATTTTTAAGAAAGTATTCCGGCAAACAAGGTTGAAAGTTTGCCTACGATAGATTGATAATGTTGCTGATGTTTATCGGCTTACTACTAGGAAAAAGCTTTTGATATCGGAAGTCTTAGAAGGTCGCCATATAGCCTAAATGATATTCACCTCGGGCTCAAGCATAATTTGGTATGACTGATATACCTGATGCTGGACCTTCTTAGCCAGAGCGTAGATTTGATGTCCGGTTGCTGAACCATGGTTGACCAAAACGAGAGCCTGTTTAGCATGAACGCCGGCATCACCGTCGCGAAAACCTTTCCAACCCAACTGATCAATTAGCCATCCCGCCGGCACTTTAATCTTTCCCGGCGTCGTTAGATAACCCGGAATCGTGGGATAGGCACTTTTTAGTGTTTCAAAATGGTCGGTTCCTATCTCCGGATTCTTAAAAAAGCTACCTGCATTTCCGATTACAGCCGGATCCGGAAGCTTACTTTGTCGAATCGCTACAATCGTATTGCTCACATCCAGCGGAGTCGGATTCTCAATATTCTGTTCGGCCAATTTCGCGCGAATATCGCCATACTCCAATTTCAGATTCGGTTTGGTGCTTAATCGCATCGTTACCGAGACAATCACATACCGTCCTTTTAATTCGGTTTTGAAAACACTGGACCGATACCCGAAGTTACAATCATCATGAGAAAACGTTTTCAACTCGCCCGAAGCAATATCAAAAGCAATTAACGAATCGAAAACGTCTGTTAACTCAATTCCGTATGCGCCAATATTTTGCATAGGAGCTGCGCCAACCAGTCCGGGAATCAAACTTAGGTTTTCGAGTCCGAAATACCCATTTGCCAAACTCCAAACAACCAAATCGTGCCAGTTCACACCAGCCCCGTCAGTTACCATGATATCATCTGAATTAGAAGGCGATGTTGCCACCGAAATTCCGGGAATGGCCACCTTCACAACCGGAACATCCGGATTCTGAGTGAACAGAATGTTGCTTCCACCACCCATCACCAGCCATGAATAATTGTCAAACGGCTCAGAATTTCGCAACGAAATCAAATCACGATAATCAGTTACTTCCACAAAACTCGAAGCCACTGCATCGATATGAAAAGTATTATAATTCAGAAGTGACTGGTTTTGACGTATCATTTGATTCACGGAGCAGGGTTTAAATAGTGATGAAAATCGGAGTATCAAAAGTACCAAAAAAAAGCAATGGAATCAGTTGATTGTTCCCTTTAGGGTTTCAACATAGCAGGTATTTTGATATTATCTTATGAGTAAAAATTCCTAAGCAAACAGCAAATCAATGAAAGGTATCATATTAGCCGGCGGAACAGGTTCCCGACTGTATCCCTTAACTAAAGTCACGAACAAGCATCTGTTGCCAGTTGGCAGCAAACCCATGATTTTCTATCCAATAGAGCGACTTTTGGAGGTCGGTATTGAAGAAATTCTCATCGTAACCGGAACCGATCACATGGGTGATGTTGTGAATCTTCTGGGTTCAGGCAAAGATTTCGGATGCAGGTTCACTTACAAAGTTCAGGACGAAGCCGGTGGAATTGCCCAAGCTTTAGGACTTGCCGAAAACTTTGTCGGCGAAGATAGCATGTGCGTGATTTTGGGCGATAACATATTCGATTTCTCGCTGAAAGAGGCAATGGGTAAATTTTCAGGATCAGGATCTCACATTTTGATTAAAGAAGTTCCCGATCCCAAGCGATACGGAGTGGCCGAATTAAAAGACGACCGCATCGTCGGCATCGAAGAAAAGCCCCATAATCCGAAGTCATCATATTGCGTTACAGGAATTTACATGTACGATTCCGACGTTTTTGAGTACATCAAAAATCTAAAACCTTCGCATCGCGGTGAACTTGAAATCACCGATGTAAACAACTATTACATCGAATCCGATATGATGACGTTCTCTATTTTAGATGGGTGGTGGACCGACGCCGGAACCCCGGAATCGTATCGTATTGCCAATGAGCTGGCATATAAGTCGGAAAATTGATGAAACCACATTATCTGGTAATCGGAGCCGGCGGACAACTCGGCCGGGAGTTCTGCACCTTTTTCGAACAGCATTCCATTTCGTACACTGGCCTTACCTCCAAAGACCTGGACATTACCGATTCCGACGCTATAGATCACATTTTAAACTCCATTTTACCAAACGTCGTCATCAATTGTGCCGCATACACGCAAGTAGACAAGGCCGAAGACGACAAAGACCGATGCTTTGCTGTAAACCGTGATGCTGTTGGAAATCTCGCAACGAATTGTGCTACCAAAAGCATAAAATTAGTGCACTACTCCACCGACTATGTTTTCAGCGGAACAGAAGAAGACCACCTAACTTTTCCCGAAGGATACCCAACAAAACAACGTGGTAACCCATCTGGTGTTTACGGTAAGTCGAAATGGGAGGGAGAAGAATTGATTCGGGAGTCGGGAGTAAACCACCTGATTATTCGCGTAGCTTGGCTATGCGGACAATTTGGTCATAATTTTGTCAAAACCATGATGCGTCTTGGAGCAGAACGCGACGAATTAAACGTCGTTAGCGATCAGGTCGGAGCGCCGTCATTTGCAAGTCAGGTGGTGGAGCAAACCATGCTTTTGCTGGATAAAGATTCGAATGGAACTCGACATATAGCAAGCGACGGAGAGATTAGCTGGTTCGATTTAGCGAAAGAAACCATGAAAATCGCAGAACTAAACTGCCGGGTGAATGCCATACGAACGGAGGATTATCCGACGAGAGCAGCGCGGCCACGATTTTCAAGATTGGATTGTAGCCAAACGGTGGGAGAAACCAGCAAGCCAATGGGTGACTGGAAACAGCATTTAAAGCAACTAATTAAACAAATTAAGCAGAATTGATGAAGTTAATTGAATCGGGAATTTCGGATGTTTTGGTATTTGAACCAAGGGTTTTTGAAGACAACCGTGGGTATTTTATGGAATCGTACCGGCAGGAGTGGTTGCTTGGGAAGGGTGTGGATGTAGAGTTTAAACAGGATAATTTGTCGCGTTCGGGGCGGGGGGTGTTGCGTGGGTTGCATTATCAGGTAACCAACGCTCAAGCTAAGCTCGTGATGGTAACGCACGGCGAAGTTCTCGATGTAGCGGTCGATATCAGAAAAGGCTCACCCACATTCGGCAAATATGTTACGCAACGCCTCAGCGCCGAAAACAGGCGTATTATGTTCATTCCCGAAGGATTTGCCCACGGATTTTACGTCCTTTCCAACTATGCCGACTTTCTGTACAAATGCAGCCGATACTACGATCCGAGTGGCGAACGCGGACTTCATTACGCAGATCCTCAGCTAAATATCGACTGGGGCGCTACCCAACCAATCCTATCAGAAAAAGATCAGGTATTACCAAGCTTGAAAAATATTAGTTCGGAAGATTTGCCTGAGTATTCTAAATAGTATAACATTCTTTGGTTAATTTAGTATAGTACACTTAGACCACTCTTTTGTGGTAATGAGTAAATTAATTACTCGATATTCTGCTATAAATACAATTCTCCAAAAGTTGTTATGATTTCAAAAATACCAGCGCTCATTGTCATCATTCTGAGTTTACTTACCAGTATTTCGTCGGCTAAAAACTATTCGATCGATCACGTAACGATTACGGCTGAAGTTCAGCGTGACGGAAGCATCCGATATCACGAAAGTCGTACCTATTCTTTCGATGGTTCGTTCTCGGAAAAGGATTATTTCTTGTCTAGAAGTGGGTTTGATGAGGTTCGCGATTTTACGGTCGCGGTTAACGGCATCCCCTCAGCCAGAGACAATTCCAGAGAGGCCGGCACTTTTCGCA
>JAIUMT010000056.1 GCA_022565415.1 Balneolales bacterium
CGCGGTGGGGACCGCCGGTGGGGGTGCGGGGGGGGAGCGTGGCGGTCGGGGGTCCTTTCCGGCGGCGTGGGGGGTTGTTGCTCCGGGGTTAGTATATGCTTCGTTCGGATTTGTCGGGGAGTGTGGTGGTGGATGATTTTGGGCGGGATCAACGGATGCGGTTGGGGCGCGATCGCGGGATTTTCAGGGGGTCGGTTCGGGTGGAGCCGGGCGCGGGGTGGATGTGGCAGATGAGGGTTGAGGTGCAGTCGTGGTGGGGTGAGCAGTTATCTCAGGCAGATGACGAGTTTCGGGGGATGGGCGTGACTCAGGTTGTGCGGTATAGCAGAGGTCCGTTCGAACTGATCGGACAATACACACTTTTCAACACCGATAACTACGACACCAGAGTGTACAGCTACGAATATGATCTATTGAACCAGGTTCGGATTCCGTCATTTGCGGGGAAAGGTCAGCGGATGTACATTCTCGGACAAATTAGAGCCGGGGAAAGATTTCTATTTCGAGGCAAAATTGGCAGAACCGAGTATACAGATCGCTTCGCCATTGGAAGCGGACACGACCTCACAAATGGCAACTATAGAATCGATTATGGACTTCAAATGCAAATACGGTTGTAACTAAAAGCTATACTTCGGTCATGGCTACTTAACAAAAATTTAAAAATACACATATGCTCACTCGTTCGAACCAACTATTGTTTAGCTCATTTGACTAGCATAAAGTTCTTTCGCCGTACCAAATATTCCCAGTTTTGAACGTCAATTAATGATTCTATTTGCTAGTTAACTCAAAAGAAAAACGCGTCTCTTTGTTCGGTTCGCTATAGACCAGAATATCAGAACCATGTGCGTCTAAAATACTTTTCACCACGGCAAGTCCGAGACCCGTACCGCCTTTGTCGCGCGACCGTGCTTTATCCGTTCTGTAAAAACGGTCGAATAATTGGGGAATAGTATCACTCGAAATGCCAATTCCGGTATCATAAACCACTATTTCCACCTTTTTGTCTTTTACTGAATACCTCAGCCCGACTTCCCCATCTGTTGTGTACTTAACCGCATTGGATATCAAGTTTTCGAGTACCTGTTCGATTTTGGAAGCATCAGCCAGTACCCGACACGGCGTTTTCTGAATATTCAGCTTTAATGACTTTCTATTGGCCTCTTCCTCATACAACGCTTCAATCCGCGATGTCACCCGCTGCAAATCAAACCACTGTTGCTGAATGAAATTCTCATCAGAATCGTATCGCTGCAACGTAAGCAAATCTTTGAACAGCGAACTTATCCGTTCGGCTTGTGTCCGTGCATTCTGCATATACTTCTGCTTTTTCTCCTCGTCTATTCCTCCAACCTGAAGCAGTTCCATAGAGGCCATAATGGTATGCAGCGGATTTCGAATCTCATGCGTAATGTCAGCAAAAAACTGTGATTGCTTCTCATTTATTTTGGATAACCGCTCGTTGTCTTCTCGTAAACGCTCGGCCATATAGTTAATCGATCGGGCCAAATCGGCAAATTCATCACTCCTGTCGGTTAACTCGACCTTCTCTCGTTTTCCATCAGCTACTTTTTGTGCGGCATCTTTCAACTGTAGAATGGGCTTCGATAAATACCGTGCAAAGATCCAACTCACTAGCAAAATGATGACAATTGAAATGAACATCCCAGTATATATAATCCAGCGAATAGTCGTTATTGGAGCGTAAATCGTTTCTTTCAACTGGGAAACCCGAATAAAACCAAGCTCAAAATCGGCATTCATCAACGGATTGAAAACATAAATGGCTTCGTTATAACGTTCGTTCACCAGCACCATATCGTGCATATAAACACTTCGTTGAATATCCTGACTCAATTCGGCATTCATATCACCCGTAAACCCTTCCGATTCCCCAAAAATGACGTCTCCATTTTCATCATACACCGTTATTGCATATCCAGAGACTTCTTCAATAACAGATAAGCGATTTCCAAACTGTCCATCCCGAGGGAATTCCTGCACCGTAAGTGCCAGCCACTTTGCCTGTTCCTGTATCGTCTGCTGACCCTCCTCCAACAAATAATTCCGAATGAACATGATGGCATAGCTGCTCACCGCTGTTACCCCGAAAATGAGCAGTAAAGTAAACGTGATCGATATTTTAGCCCTGATTTTCATATTATATTCAACCCACTATTTCCCGATCTATCCCATATCCATGTCCGCGATATGTTTTGATAATTGCCCCATTTTCACCCAACTTCAACCTGAGATTCTTGATGTGCACATCAACGGTTCGATCAAATACAAACGACTCATCCTCGCTGATGTACTCCAATATATCCTGTCGGGAGAATACTCGTTTTGGATGCTGCACGAGCAACTCGATAATGCTGTACTCTTTGGCGGTTAAGTCGAGATTTTTACCCGAAGACTGAACCGTAAGAGATTCTTTGTCAATAGTTAACCCAGCCAATTGAATAATATTTGAAGAACTCCCCTCCCGCTCAGAAGTTCTGCGTCTCAACAACGATTTCACATAAGCTAAAATCAGATTTAAACTGGCCGGTTTTGGGATGTAATCATCGGCGCCAATTGTGAGTCCGGCGATTTCATCTTGTTCTTCATCTTTAGCGGTAAGGAAAATCACCGGAATCGAATTCAGAATCGAGTGCTCACGAATGAATTTGCAAATCTGCCTACCATCAGCGCCCGGAACCATAATATCCAGTATGGCCAGGTCCACTTCCGAAGCGCTCCGACTCAAGATTTCCAGCGCACGATTTCCATCATTTGCCACCAAAACCCGGAAATCGTTCATCTCTAAAAACGCAGTTAACATCTCTGCTGAGGGGATCTCATCTTCAACTAAAAGTATCGTTTTGGGCTTGCTCACAACAGATATTTACTCAGAATTTGTTCAACTGAAATATACACAATCGCAAACAGTTCTGTGCGCGTTCCGTAAACCTAATAGCGATTCCGTAGAATGTTGAATGGTTTGGATTAAATTAAGTGTTTACATTTACGGGCTCATTGCTCATTTCACAACTATTATTCACCGATTACAACTTTATATTTTTCGACACCCATGAATTTTTACAAAAACTCAGTGGTTTGGCTTACGGGCGCATCCTCAGGAATTGGGGAAGCTTTAGTTCCTGAACTGCTCAAAAAGGGTGCCAATATTATTATCTCAGCCCGTCGCGAAGCCGAATTAGACAGAATTTTCAATGAATATGGCGGCGACCGCGACCGGATCTTTGTTCTGCCTTTCGACCTTGCAGACCACGCTTCCTTACCCAGAATGGTGCACGAGGCGATAAGCTGGAAAGGTCACGTCGATATTCTCATCAACAACGGAGGAATTTCTCAACGCGCATTTGCTCACGAAACATCCCTCGAGATCGAAAAGCAGATTTTTGATGTAAATTATTTCGGAACAGTTGAGCTCACAAGGCATATCGTCCCTCACATGATGGCTCGAAAATCCGGACATATTGTAGTTATTAGCAGTGTTTTGGGCAAAATGAGTGTCCCACTTCGATCAACCTACAGCTCATCTAAACACGCACTACACGGATATTACGATGCCCTTCGTGCAGAACTCCATCAGGCAAATGTGAAAGTCGTTTTGGTTTGTCCCGGTTATATAAAAACTGAAGTTTCCATCAACGCGCTTCGAGCCGACGGACGCAAACATGCCACCCTCGACAAAACTCAGGCGAAGGGAATGGAGGCGGATGTGTTCTCCAGGAAAATGTTGCGAAAATTGGCTTCAGGCCGACAAGAATTCGCGATTGGTGGCATCGAAATCCTCGCTATATACGCAAAACGATTTATCCCCTGGGCTGTCTCCCGCATAACCCAACGAATCACTCCTGTAATCCGAAACTTATGACATTCGACGTATTTTATGATTTTTGCATGAGCCTGCCACACACCAGTGAGACGTTTCCTTTCGACGAGACTACTCTTGTGCTGAAAGTACAAGATAAAATGTTCGCCCTGTGTGACATCGACAAGTTTGAAAGCATCAATCTGAAATGCGATCCGGCGGAGGCACTCGAAATGAGAGAAATGTATCCGGAAATTGTGATTCCGGGCTATCACATGAACAAAAAGCACTGGAATACTGTCAAAATGGACGGCGGATTACCCGATAATCTTGTCAAAGAGTGGATCAAAAATTCGTATGACCTCGTAGTTGCCGGAATCCCGAAAAGTAAGCGACTATAAATACTCTTGCCCAATTCAATTACCCGCATATTTTATAACACATACGACTCCTTTATAGATGGATTTTTTGGGCAGATTCCCTGATATTGGTTAGCATACCAATTATTTGCATCACAAAAACTTGTTAGGGAATTTATGGGAACTGATGATAAACGCCGCCACTCTTCGGTGGTTGTAGACGGTGTAGACCGTGCACCTAGCCGCGCCATGTTACGAGCAGTCGGCTTCACCGACGACGATTTCAAAAAGCCACAAGTTGGCGTCGCTTCAACTTGGAGCATGGTTACTCCTTGCAACATGCACATCAATATATTAGCCGATGAAGCAGCCCGATCGGTGAGCGCATCCGGCGGAAAAGGCGTCGTTTTCAACACAATAGCCGTTTCTGATGGAATTTCAATGGGAACTCAGGGCATGCGATATTCGCTTGTTTCCCGTGAAGTCATTTGCGACTCGATCGAAGCCGTCACCGAAGGACAAGGATTCGACGGACTCATCACCATCGGTGGTTGCGACAAAAACATGCCTGGATGCGTGATGGCCATGGCCCGAATCAATCGACCTTCGGTATTTATTTACGGCGGAACAATTCAGCCCGGCAAAAATCGCCGCGATATCGTCTCCGTTTTTGAGGCTGTTGGAGCCCATGCCAAAGGCGACATCGACGACAAACAGCTCCACGAAGTTGAGTCAACGGCCATTCCGGGTCCCGGTTCTTGCGGAGGAATGTACACTGCCAACACCATGGCATCCGCTATCGAAGCTTTGGGACTCAGCCTCCCCAACAGTTCTGCCCAAGAGGCCATCTCAGACAACAAAAAGGATGATTGCGACCGCGCAGGACGTGCTGTTTTAAATCTGATCGAAAAAAATATTCGTCCATCTGACATCCTTAGCAAGAAATCATTCGAGAATGCGATAACGGTTGTGATTGCCATCGGTGGATCGACAAACGCCGTTCTTCACTTGATTGCGATGGCCCACAGCGCCGGAATCACCCTCACACTCGATGATTTCACCCGAATTGGCGCAAAAACTCCGGTTTTAGCCGATGTTAAACCAAGTGGAAAATACCTGATGTCTGAACTCATCGAAATCGGTGGAATTCAACCGCTGATGAAAATGTTGCTCGACAAAGGTTTACTTCACGGAGACTGCCTCACCGTTACCGGCAAAACTCTGGCAGAAAACCTTGCCGATGTTCAACCCTACCCTGCCGATCAGGACATCATCCGACCGTTTGATAATCCGGTGAAAAAAGACTCTCACTTGGTAATTTTGTACGGAAATCTGGCTCCTGGCGGCGCTGTTGCTAAAATCAGCGGCAAAGAAGGACTCAAATTCACCGGTACAGCAAAAGTGTATTCCTCCGAAGAAAATGCATTAAAAGCCATTCTGGATGGAAGCATTCAAAAAGGCGATGTGATTGTAATTCGCTATGAAGGGCCAGTTGGTGGACCTGGAATGCGGGAAATGTTGAGTCCGACCTCGGCTATTATGGGCAAAGGCTTGGGTAAAGACGTCGCTTTAATCACCGATGGGCGGTTTTCGGGTGGTAGTCATGGTTTTGTTGTAGGGCATGTTACACCGGAGGCAGCCGTTGGTGGACCATTGGCTTTCGTTGAAACTGGCGACACCATCACCATCGACGCGGAAAAGCAGAAAATCATTTGGGATGTAGCCGACGGAGTACTAAAACCCGGTCGCGGACTTTGGAAAGCTCCTGAATCACCAAAACGTGGGTTGCTGGCCAAATACGCAGATCATGTGTCGTCGGCATCTGATGGAGCCGTAACAGACGCATTTCCAGATTGATCCTACTCCTTTAATTCGATCGCCAAAATATTAGCAACAGGTCGTTCACCATTAGCGTCGGACGGCCTGTTTGCAATTTCGCCTCCTACTACCATTGTTGTAGAACCGCCTCCATCCAAATTCACAGCATTCCAGGCACCGATACTTTTTAGAAAATCGGCCATTTCAGTGAAATTCATGCCTATACTACCCGCTTGACGCCCATCGACCGTCCCCAGCCAAATCATTGTGCCGGATTTATTCGAAGCCACGAATGTTCGCGGATGTCGATTTTGCAAAAACGATTCGTTGAGGCCCTCAATTTCTACATTCTCACCAGTTGCATCTTCTCCATCTCTGAGAATGCGACCGCCGCCGCCAATTACCTGGGTAATTTTGTTGTAAGCATTGTCTTTAAAGCCAAGAACAACTCGAAGCGTATCATATATTTGTATATTCGCATATTCGGATAAACAATCATGATATGGCCCAACACTTATGATGCTCATTCCTTCTTCCATAGCCATACCTGCGTCTCCTAGTTGTCCCACAACCATTCGCAGCGTATCACCTGCTAACCACTTCTCTCCGGCCAAAAGTCGCATACCTATTGTAATCCCGGAACTGTCACTCCTGTCCGCATTCCCAAAGTGCGAATTATAAAACATTGCCTGACCATTGTACCGATGCCGGTTCACACCCGTTAGCGGCATTTCAACCCCATCAGCGTTGGTAACAGAGCCCGTAAAGGAAACACTATCGAAAAATAAATCACCATTTGTATCGACTAAAACGTGCGACCGTCTGCTGTTTCCGCCGTGCACCCAAACTCCATCCATTACCTGATTACCGATTGGCAAAGTCGTCTGAAAACTAAAGAAATCTGCGTTTACCGCGCCGGCAACTTGTCTGCCCGCTGTTTCCATGTCTAAAACTTGCTGTGTTGTAGATACCAATCCACCCGAACGCCAAGAGACAAGTCCGGCTTTTGCACGCTTTCGATCCAACTCAAGCAAATCGACGCGATACGGACCGCCCTCAAGTTCATACGTCAGGTAACGCACTCCCAAAGCGATTTCATCCTCGTGAAGTTTGTCCTGTTTATCAGCGTTCATGAATAAGAAAACCGCCAAACCAACTATGATCACCACAGCCAAAACTTGAAAAAAAACGCGTTTCATTCGCATAGAATTGTAAATTTATCGTTATAAAACCTTTGTAAAGTAGCCTGATGAAGCTACGAAAACAAGTGTAGCACGACATGAAATTATGTATCTTCATCGAATAATCCTGAAATCAGTTCATCTATGTCGAACAAAACCATTCTTGTAGCATTTGGCGGAGCTTCACCCGAACACGAAGTTTCCGTGCTAACCGCAATGCAGTCGATTGCTGCCCTGCGCGAACGAAATCACACTATTATACCTCTTTATATTGGCAAAACCGGACGTTGGTACACCGGCAAAAACCTCACCAATCTGGAAGAGTACAAAGACCTTAAAACGTTAATCGCTTCTTCGGCTCCATGCACATTCGCACACAACGAAAACGGACGTGTTGTTCTGATGGAAACCTCCTCGAAAGGTCTTTTCAGCAAACCAAAGAGCTTTCATTTTGATGTCGTATTACCTGCATTTCACGGATCTGATGGCGAAAATGGTGCGTTTCAGGGTGTTTGCGAAACATTTAACATCCCCTATACCGGATCTGGAGTACTCGGATCTTCTGTCGGCATGGACAAACTCACAGCTAAGTCATTGTGCCGCTCAGCCCGTTTTCCCGTTGTTGATGACGTCGGTTTTTACGAGTCCGAGTGGGTCGAAAACAAAGCCTCCATTATAGAAAACATTGCGAACCTCGGGTATCCCGTTTTTGTCAAACCGGTTAGCTTAGGCAGCAGCATCGGCGTTACCCGGGCTTCTGATGAAAATACCCTCATAAACGCCGTGGAATCAGCTTTTCGGTACGACAGACACGTTCTCGTCGAAAAAGGAGTCTCCCCGCTTAAGGAAATCAATTGTTCGGTGATGGGCACCGTGGAAAACGCCACAGCTAGCGTGTTGGAGCACCCAATGGGAAGCGAAGAGTTGCTCTCGTTCAAGGATAAATATCAGCGTGGGGAAGGCGCCAAAGGTATGGCATCGGCCGATCGCATCATTCCAGCAGAACTTCCATCCGATAAAACCGAAGAAATTCGCACCCTGGCTGTGCAGATTTTTAAAAAACTGAACTGTTCTGGTCTGGCACGACTCGATTTTCTGCTCAACGCCGAAACGAATGAAGTATTCTTCAACGAAATCAATACCATTCCGGGATCATTCTCGTTTTATTTGTGGGATCATAGCGACATCAGCTTCCCTGAGTTGCTCGAACGTCTGATTGCTATCGCGCTGGAGCAACATCAGCAAAAAAACGGTCGAGTTCGCAGTTATGAGACCAATTTATTGAGCCAGAAAGCTGCAATTGGTCTGAAAGGGCTAAAAGGTACGAAAGGTCCGCGGTAACCGAACGGATGATCAATTTTCCGCATTACTAAGCATAAACCTCCATTTACGATTTGAAATTTATGATGAGTCCACGGTATTTAATTTCGACGATTCTGACGGTGTTAGTAGTGCTGGTCGGTTGTTCGCAAACCGAAACCATTGTTATTGATAGTGAAGCCATTCGGGTTACACCAGCAACAGAATCACCCTCAAGACAAACTACAGCGTCTAATATCAGAATACGCTTGGGTGAAACGGAGGCGATTTCCAGTCTGGATCCGCTGTTTGCCAACACAAACTCAGCCAAGCGCGTTGTCGGACTCATTTATCAGGGTTTGGCACAACTAGATAGCGACGGAGAGATTATTCCGGGTCTGGCTTCTTCTTGGGAAGTTGATTCAGATTCGTTGGTTTACACGTTTCACATCAACCCCGAGGCATCATTTCAGGACTCCCCTCGCTTCGTTGATGGCAGAGGTCGTGCTGTAACGGCACAGGATGTGAAAGCCAGCTTCACACGCATGACCAACGCCTCGGTGCCTCCCACCGCAGTTTCGATGTTCTCTCCAATGATTCAAGGCATGGATGTTTACAATCGCGAACAACGCGAACTTTTCAGCAGAGCCGACCGATCGGTAAGCGACATACATGGAATCCAAATTGACGACAATCGCACCATTCGTTTCATCCTCACCAGCAAGCACCCAGAATTTCTTGAATTACTCGCAACACCTTAAGCTTTTATCACACCCCGGGAGTTTGACAATCTAGGAGAATTGCCAATTGGAACGGGACCATACAGTTTTGTTCGACAGCAATCCGATTCACTTTTTGTCTTCGAGTTGTCTCCATCTTACTGGAACATAGAAAATGAATCCCATCCCCTACAGCTCGAAGTACTTCGTTTCAATAACGAAACTGCTGTTTTACATGCGTTACGATCTAATCGGGTCGACATTGTGGCCGACTTCTCTCCCATCAACAGAATGACCGCATTTACAGATCAATCGCAACTTAAATCAGACATTCTGCCGGATTTCAACCTTCTCGAAACTACAGGCTACGACGAGATTCGAGTTCTTTTTAACCCTCAGAATGGATTAGGTCTTTCCAAAGAACAAGGTAAGATGTTGTTGAATTTGCTTCCATCAGACAGTATTGCATCTCGCTTTCAGCATCTTGGTATTTTCGAAACAGGACGGCAATCAACGGCGCAACCTCAAACCCTAAGCGA
This sequence comes from Balneolales bacterium, assembly GCA_022565415.1. Lineage (GTDB taxonomy): Bacteria > Bacteroidota > Rhodothermia > Balneolales > HLUCCA01 > HLUCCA01. The sequence continues at coordinate 9,739 of JAIUMT010000056.1, forward strand.
TTTCCAACTCAAAAACGAGAATGAACCTAGCGGACTGGTAACGATTTCGTTTTTTACAAGCAACTACGAAGGATTTGTAGCCCGAAATTTCATTCAAGAGATTGATGAGCAAATTCCGGTAGCCATTGTGCGTAGCGGGGTTACTAGCAGAGAAATTACCTGGCAAGTGTCGTACTCAGCTGCTTTGCGACAGAATGATCTGCGCCAAAGTGAGCTTGACGATAATGAACTGATTCGTTTCGGAGTTACCAGATATGCCGTTTTCCACAACCGAATAGGGGGATTACAACTGAACGGATACCCCTGGTGGCTAAATCTAGACGGTATCCACATCGACCAAAACTTGTCCCAACGATGAAATTCGCCTTAATCGCACTATCCAGAAAGTACCACGTAAGTGAGTCGCTTAAACGTGTCATTTGTTGGGTTAATGATAGCAATAATACGCTCATAGCAACGAGTGAAACAAAGCTGCTAATCGACGAAAAGTACCACGACAATTTTGACTTTGTATCAACAGATGAAGAGGCCATAGAGCGGTGCGATGTTGTGATTTCAGTAGGTGGAGACGGAACTCTTCTGAGGGCGGCCCGATTAGTGATGTACCACAACAAGCCAATTTTGGGCATTAACAGTGGTCGACTCGGATTTTTAGCCAACATCCCTCGTGAGCATATCGAAAACGCGCTGGATTACACTGCCAAGAGAAGCTTCGAGGTCGACAGGCGCTTCATGCTCGAAGCCGAAACTTCCGACGGAAGAATCCACCATGCTCTTAATGAGTTTGTGTTTTCGAAGGGCAGCAGTGGCTCGATGATTTCCCTCAATGCCTATTACGATGATGTTTTGATCAATAGGTATTGGTCGGACGGAATTATTATCGCCGGACCAACCGGATCTACGGCCTACAATATGTCGTGCGGAGGCCCCATCATAACCCCTTCTGCAGACGTTATGATACTGAATCCGATAAATCCGCATACGCTAACGACCCGTCCGTTGGTTTTGTCGGCAAGTAAGCCCATAACCATCAAAGCAGCGCCATCAAATCAGGTCGTCTTATTTTCAAAAGACGGGGAAATTTGCGATATTAGTAGTGCTGAAACGGAGGCGAAAATCCGGCGGTCTGACTTTACTATAGACCTAATCAAACTGCCTGGACAGACCTATTTTGATACCCTCCGAAACAAGCTGATGTGGGGAATGGATATTCGTGACACCTTCACAAATACATAAGTATTTAAAACCCTTAAAGACCATATTATTATGAAAATTACCGTAGTTGGAGCTGGAGGAAATGTAGGCTCCGCAGCAGCACTTACCATCGCTCAGCGCGATTTCGCAAACGAACTTGTATTAGTTGATATTGAACGCAAAGATGGCGACAAAACTTTTTATCCATCAAAAGGCCGTGCACTCGATCAATGGCAAACCTCACCTATTCATGGTTTCGATACCCGCGTGAAAGGTACCGTTGATTATGCAGATACAGCTGATTCTGATATCTGTATTATTACAGCGGGCATTCCCCGCAAGCCTGGCATGAGTCGTGATGACCTGCTTAGCATTAATGCAAACATTGTAAAAACAGTTACCGAGTCGCTGGTTAAGCACTCACCAAACACCATCATCATCGTCGTATCGAATCCGCTCGACGTAATGACATACGTAGCCTGGAAAGCCTCAGGGCTACCTGCAGAGCGCGTAATCGGTATGGCTGGTATTCTTGATACTGCCCGATATCGCGCCTTCCTGGCCGAAGAAATGGAAGTATCTCCAAAAGACATCCAAGCTCTTATTTTGGGTGGACACGGCGATACCATGGTTCCATTACCACGATACACGACTGTCGGCGGAATCCCAGTTACACAGCTTATCGAAAAAGATAAATTGGATGCCATCATCGAACGCACCAAAGTTGGCGGCGGCGAATTGGTTGGTCTGATGGGAACTTCAGCTTGGTTCGCTCCAGGTGCAGCTGCCGCTCAAATGGCAGAAGCAATCGCTCTGGACCAAAACCGCATCTTCCCATGCGCAGCCTGGCTTACTGGTCAGTTCGGAATCAACGACCTCTACGTCGGTGTTCCGGTTAAACTCGGCAAAGGCGGCGTTAAAGAAATTATCGAAATCGAATTGAATGCCGACGAAAAAGCAATGCTTGATAATTCTTGCAGTGCAGTTCGTACGGTTTTCGAAGATTTAGAGCGTATTCAGAACAGTTAATTCTGCTCTGATATTCATTATCTTGAAGTCCGTACGAGCTCGCTTGTACGGACTTTTTTTATTTCAATTTCACGCTATTCGACGATATTATGGATGGAGAAACAATCTTAGCTGTTGATGATTTACCCGAGAACCTAATGACGCTCAAGTTAGGTTTACGCAAGTTCAACTTTGATTTTCATATGGCACGATCGGGGGATATCGCCCTGGAAATGCTTACCACCCTTAAGCCGGATCTCATCCTCATGGATATCCAAATGCCCGGCAAAGACGGTTTCGAAACAGCTCAGATTATCAAGCAAATGCCAGGTCTGGAAGATGTCCCCATCATTTTCTTGTCGGCACTGCGCGACTTACAGAATATCGTGCGTTGCTTTGAATCGGGCGGAGTGGATTACATCAGCAAACCTTTTCGAAATCAAGAACTTGTTGCTCGAATCGGAACTCACCTCAAAATTCGCAGATTGCAGAAGAACCTGGAAACAGAACGTAGCAAAATGCACACCATTTTGTCGAATATCCTACCAGTGTCGTATGTAAACAAGCTCAAAGAAGGTCAGCGCCCTCAAACCGAGATTTTCAAAGACGCTGTGATTATGTTCACCGATTTCAAAAATTTCACCGGTATTTCTAGAGACCTCGGACCCGAAACGAGTATTAATCACCTGAACCGCATATTTTTCGCATTTGATGAGATAATTTCCCACTTCGGACTCGAACGAGTTAAAACCCTTGGTGATGGCTACTTTGCTGTTGCCGGAATCAATACAAATGGCCCGGATGCCCCTATTCGCTCGGTTTGCGCCATGCTCAAAATGCAGGAATTTATACAGTTCTATAATAAAGAGTACCCGAAAATCGATTGGAAACTACGTATCGGTGCACATATTGGCGATGTCATTGCCGGTATCGTAGGTTATCAGAAAATTGCTTTCGATGTGTGGGGAAGTCCGGTAAATATTGCAAGTAGATTGCAAAATGTGGCTGATTTAACCGGAATAGTCCTCAGCGATGATATGTACTCCATGGTGAAAGAATCGGTTGTGGTTGAGCGCTCTGAATCTCGTCCCCTTCACAATTTGGGCGATCATAAATTGCACTACATTTACAGTTTGTCTGATGAGTGCCCGGAGACATTTCGTTCCTCGTACGACAACCTCAAGGCTGAGTCACTCTACTACACCTACTCAGAAGAAACCGACATCATCAAAAAGCTTTTTCCAAATCCATCGAAATCAAATTGAAATTATGTAATCTATTGACAGACAATGGCTTTAACCAGAAAACCTAGTTTTAGTCAAAGCCGATAAAACCGCGATACAGCCTATCAATCATTTCGTAGTTTGTCTGAAGTGGTCGAGTAATCAGCTTTTCAAAGCCTTTCAGATACAACATCTTAACATTATGGTAACAATAAGGTTATGCTATAGTCACACGGTATTACGTTATTTGTACATACACAAATAACATTATATGAGAAAAAGACACGTCGATGTTGCGGTCATTTCCGATGTACACCTGGGGACTTTCGGATGCAGAGCCGACGAACTTAACAGTTATCTGAAGTCTATTAATCCATCTATTCTTGTTCTGAACGGCGATATTATCGACGCCTGGCAGTTCAAAAAGTCGTACTTCCCCGAACCACACCTGAGGGTTGTTCGCCGAATTATGAAAATGATGATGCAAGGCACCAAGGTGTATTACCTCACCGGGAATCACGACGACGTGTTGAGACGATTCAGCGATATGAATATGGGCGAGTTTTACCTTCTCGACAAGCTTGTGCTCGAACTCAACGGAAAAAAAGTATGGATTTTCCACGGAGATATCTTTGATGTAACCATGAGGTATTCGCGTTTC
>JAIUMT010000057.1 GCA_022565415.1 Balneolales bacterium
AGCCAGCTTCTTGGATGTTTTTCGGATTCCAACTGGTTCGAAATAAGCCGATTCAATCAAAACATCGGTCGTTTTGTCGTTTATTTCTGAGTTTTGTCCGCCCATAATGCCGGCTAAAGCGACTGGTTTTTCTCCGTCGCAAATGAACAGCGACCCCGCAGGTACTTCGCGAGATTCTTCATCGAGCGTTGTAAATTTCGTGACGGAATCGAAGCTTTTAACAACAATCTTTTTGCCTGCGATTAAATTGTAATCGAACGCGTGCAACGGCTGACCTAACTCATGAAGCACATAATTGGTCGCATCTACCACATTGTTGATTGGTCGCAAGCCAATGCCACGGACTCTGTTCTGTAACCATAGAGGTGATTCAGCGATTTTTACTCCGCGTACAAGAATTCCTACGTATCGATGACATTTTTCCGGGTTTTCAATGCTAATGTCGATATAATCGGCTTTTTGTACAGCTGATTTCTTGTCGTTAAGCGATTTAAAAGGCTTTTTGAGGTGTTTGTTCAACACAGCTGCCAAGTCGCGCGCCACTCCCAGGTGGCAACTTGCATCCGGACGGTTTGGAGTAAGTCCGATTTCGAAAATGTAATCTACATTAGTATCGACAACCTCAGAAATTGGAGTTCCCGGGATCAACGAATCATCCATAACAAGGATACCAGAGTGATCACTGCCTAATCCGAGTTCATCAAGGGCGCAAATCATTCCAAAAGAGGCTTCTCCACGAATTTTCGACTTGCGAATAACCAACGGACTTCCATCAGGAAGGCTAACAGGAAGTTCAGTTCCTACAGTGGCAACAGCAACTTTTTGTCCGGCAGCGACATTTGGTGCACCACAAACGATTCCCAAAAGATCATCGGTTCCGATGTTTACAGTACAAACTTTGAGTCGGTCTGCATTTGGATGTTGCTCGCATGTAATAACTTCGCCAACCACAACTCCGGTGAGAGAAGATCCTAACTGAACGGTTTCCTCAACCTCAAGACCGGTAAGAGTTAAGATTTCGGCGACTTACTGGGGTGTTTGGTCGAAAGAAACATAGTCTTTGAGCCAATTATAAGAGACTTTCATAAATACTTTTGCAGAATGCGATTACTGAAATTGTTCGAGGAAACGGATATCGTTGTCGTAGAAAATGCGAATGTCTTCGATTCCGTAGCGGAGGGAGGCCATGCGCTCAACGCCCATACCCAGAGCGAAACCAGAGTACACCTCCGGATCGATATCAACTGAGCGGAGGACATTCGGGTGTACCATGCCGGCGCCGAGAATTTCCAGCCATCGGCCTTCTTTTCCGGGTTGCTCCCACCAAATATCCATCTCGAGGCTAGGCTCTGTAAACGGGAAGAAAGATGGACGAAGTCGGTATTTCACCTTTCTGTTGAAGACCATTTCGGCGAGCATCACCAAAGTTTCCTTGAGTTCTGCGAAATTGACGTTTTTGTCGACATATAGTGCCTCAACCTGATGAAACAGGAAGTAAGACTTGTATGTAACGGATTCATTTCGGTACACACGTCCGGGCATGATAGATCGAATCGGAGGGCGTTGCTCTAGCATTTTCCGAATCTGAACAGGGGAGGTGTGCGTTCGCAACAGAAGATCATTGTCGATACTGTTCTCATCTTTGTGGATGTAGAATGTGTCTTGCATGTCGCGGGCAGGGTGCTCGGGCGGGAAATTCAGCGAAGTGAAATTATGAAAATCGTCTTCGATTTCGGGTCCTTCTGCGATAGAAAATCCGAGACGGAAGAATACTTTCTTAATTTCTTCGAGGGTGAGCGTGAGCGGATGAAATGATCCGACGGGGCGCACGGGTGGCTGCAGGGTGATGTCGTCGGTCGCGGTGCGCACGGAGGTAACTGATGCTTCCAGCTTTTGCTTTGCTTCATCGAAACGAGCTTGAGCTTCGTTTTTTAACTCATTAAGCACTTTCCCGGCTTCAGCTCGCTCATCAGCGGCGATTGTACCCATCTTGGAAAATAGCTCGGCTACTTTACCTTTCCGGGAGATGAACGTAAGTCTGAATTGTTCCAGCGACTCAGCGCTATTAATTTCAAAATCCCTAATCGCTTTGCGCGTAGATTCAGTATCGATCTTCATACAGAGGTTCTATAAAATAAAAAAACCGGCAAACACGCTGGGTGCTTGCCGGTTGAATTGCAGTGATTATTTGCCGGTAGCAGCCTGAACAATCGCTGTGAAAGCAGCGGGTTCGCGGACAGCCAGATCGGCCAATACCTTGCGGTTGATTTCCATATTCTGGGCTTTCATGCCTCCCATGAATACCGAGTAAGTTACTCCATTGAGGCGGGCAGCGGCATTGATACGTACGATCCAGAGTTTTCTAAATTCTCTTTTTCGGTTGCGACGATCACGGTACTGGTACATAAGACCTTTTTCGACCGTGTTCTTAGCAACTGTATAAACCTTACTACGTGCACCCCAGTAACCTTTCGCAAGCTGAAGAATCTTCTTACGACGGCGACGGGAAGCCACTAGATTTGAGGAACGTGGCATTTTTCGTAATAATTAAAAGTTGATGTTAAAGTCGTGAACGATTACAAGTACGGAGCGAGCATTTTAATATTTTTCTCTTCCGATGCATGTACCAACGTAGATTTACGAAGGTTACGCTTACGCTTCTGTGATTTTTTAGTGAGAATGTGCGAAGTGAACGCCTTCTTACGCTTAACCCGACCAGAACCGGTCAGTTTAAATCGTTTTTTAGCTCCACTATTGCTTTTGAATTTTGGCATAATCCTGCTTCATTTTTTGAATTTTGGATAGACTCGTAAAATAAACAAAAAGCTGTTGTAACACAATCAAATAAATGATGATGTTTACAACAGCTTCTAAAATAAATTGCTGTTTATTTATTCGGAGCTATAATCAGTGACATCCGCTTGCCCTCAAGGGTAGCTTTTTGCTCAATTTTGCCCAGGTCTTCAAGATCATCTGAAAAACGTTGAAGCAATTCTTCGCCATTTTTACTGTAGATGATGTCGCGACCCCGGAATTGAACCGTAGCTTTTACCTTGGACCCGTCTTCCAGGAATTTTCGAGCATGTTTTACCTTGAAATCGTAATCGTGGTCGTCTGTATGTGGACGAAACCTCAACTCTTTCAACGTAATTGTGTGCTGTTTCTTTCTGGCTTCTTTCTCTTTTTTCTTCTTTTCGAACTGAAATTTGCCATAATCCATGATGCGGCATACCGGTGGATCTGCATTTGGGGCTACCTCAACTAAGTCCAACTCAAGTTGCTCTGCCATTCGCAGTGCATCAGCAGAAGAAAGCATCGCATGATTACCATCTGGTTTAATCACCCTTACCTTAGGCGCAGTAATTTCGCCATTCATTCGCTCACGCGGTTCTTCTTTATATACTTTGTATCGCTTTCCGATAGTTAATTTCTCCTGTTATTTCGATTTTGGTGGATTTACGCGGTTCTTAACCTCTAAGGAAACTTTAGAAAGAAATTCTGAGAAATTCAAACTTCCCATGTCGCCAATTCGATGGCGACGCACGGAAACTGTTCCCTCGTTTTTCTCACGTTCTCCTATGATTAACATATAGGGGATTTTTCGATTTTCCGCATCGCGAATTTTCGCCCCTATCTGATCATTGCGCTCGTCGGTCTCGACGCGTAATCCGGCTTCTTTAAGTTGTTGCTCATACTCTTTTGCTGTGTCTGTAAATTGATCAGATACAGGTATAAGCATGATTTGCAAAGGCGATAACCACAGTGGGAAGTCGCCTGCAAAGTGTTCAATCAAGATACTGGTAAACCGTTCCATCGAACCAAATGGTGCCCGGTGTATAATTACAGGTCGGTGTTTCTGATTATCTGAGCCAACATACGTCAGATCAAATCGCTCAGGCATCACATAATCAACCTGAATAGTTCCAACCTGCCACTTTCGTCCGAGAGCATCTTTGATGATAAAATCGATTTTTGGTCCGTAAAAACTTGCTTCACCGGGTGCTATAACGTAGTCTAAACCTAATTCGTCTGCCACCTCGTTGATTTCAGTTTGCGCACGATTCCAAAACGCACCATCACCTCCGTACTTGTCTTTTTTGTCATCACGAAACGACAAGCGAATATCCACGCTCATGTCGAATGTGTTGAAAACATACTTTGTGAGGTCTACACAGTTTTTGATTTCGTCTTTTAGCTGCTCGTGCGTGCAATAAATGTGGGCATCATCCTGAGTGAATCCTCTAACCCGCGATAAACCATTCAATTCCCCGGACTGCTCATATCGATACACCGTTCCGAACTCTGCCAGTCGTAACGGAAGATCGCGGTAGCTGCGTAGGGAAGAAGAATATATTCTGTGGTGATGCGGACAGTTCATAGGTTTGAGCATGTAATGCTCGTCTTCTACCTGAATTGGATCGAACTGAGAGTCGGCATAGTATGGGTAATGTCCGGAGGTTTTGTATAGCTCGAGATTGCCGATATGCGGAGTTATGACCTCTTTGTATCCACGACGCACCTGCTCATCACGCAGAAATGCTTCCAGGGTTCGGCGAATCATCGTGCCATTTGGCAACCACAAAGGAAGTCCCTTGCCGACCATCGAATCGATGATGTAAATGCCAAGTTCGCGTCCGAGCTTCTTATGATCTCGTTTTTTTGCCTCTTCCAGCTGAATCAAATACTCATCAAGCATCGATTTCTTTGGAAACGTAACGCCATAAATACGCGTTAACTGCTTGCTTTTGACATCGCCTCGCCAGTATGCACCGGCAATATGCAGCAACTTAATTGCTTTAATTGATTCTGTTGACGGAATATGAGGTCCACGGCACAAATCGGTAAAATTGCCTTGTTTGTACAGAGTGATTTGACCGTCTTCCAGGCCTTCAAGCAAGTCGATTTTGTACGGATCAGCTTTTTCAGTAAAAAGAGCAACGGCATCTGATTTCGAGATATCTATTCTATCAAATGTCGATTTGTTGCGAGCCAATTCAAGCATTTTCTGCTCAATTTTTCGCAAGTCGGCCTCGGTAACTTTGTGGTCACCGAAATCCATGTCGTAATAAAATCCGTTACTAATTGGCGGACCAATACCAAACTTTACATCAGGAAAGAGCTCTTGGGTAGCTTCTGCAAGCAGGTGGGCCGAACTGTGCCAAAATGTTTGTTGTCCGTCTTCGGTGTCCCAGGTGTTAATTTTGATATAACCACCCACTGTAATTGGTCGGTTGAGGTCGCGTATTTGTCCGTCTAGTGTGATTGACAAAGCTTCGCGTGCTAACCTGGGCGAAATAGATTTTGCGACATCATAACCGGTTGACCCATTTGGGAATTCCCGAACCGAGCCATCGGGGAAGGTCAGGGATAGACTGTCTGAGGACATATTTAAAATAATTTGTGCACTTAAGTGAGGTCTGCGTTCGTGTGAAGACGCATTATCGGGTAGGGTGGGTCGTAATGGATTCGAACCATCGACCTCCACAATGTCAATGTGGCGCTCTAACCAACTGAGCTAACGACCCTAACACGACAGAATTGCAAGATAACCACAAGAGCGCTTTAATTTCAATGAATAGTTTATGTTTTTTTGTGATTCACCATCATTTAAGTGGGTTTTCGTAACCAGAATGAAGCTGTGCGAAAATCCCGATGTGTCAATATCAGCGAAATCTTCGTATATTATCAGCTTTTGCACAATTTGAAAATATGTCTAACAGAAGAAATTTACGTGAGGCCGTCCTCAAAGCTTTGTATGCACACCAAGCTGGTGGAGGGGAAGCGTCTTACATAATAAATAATCTGATAGCTCCCGAGGCCGGAGACGACAAAGAAGCTCTTAAGTTTGCTGAGAATCTTTTCCTGAAAACTATCCGCAGCGCACCCGACTTCGATGATATAATCGAACCTAATTTAAAGAACTGGGAGCTCTCACGTATCGCACTCATCGATAAGTTAGTATTGAGAATTGCTATTTGTGAGTTTCTGTACTTTGATGATATTCCGACCAAGGTTACCATTAACGAGGCTATCGAGGTTGCAAAACGTTATTCTACTGCGAAATCTGGCCGTTTTGTAAACGGAATTCTGGATGTAGTTCGCGATCAGCTTATCGAGCAAGGCAAAATTACCAAAACCGGTCGCGGACTGGTCGATATGTAATGCTTCCTGATTAATTTAACTTTTCTACACACTCCCAACGATTGTAATATTATGAGTCTGAAATGTGGTATTGTAGGCCTGCCCAATGTTGGCAAGTCATCCCTGTTTAACGCCTTGAGTAACGCCGGAGCAGAAGCCGCGAATTTTCCCTTCTGTACGATTGACCCGAATGTGGGTATTGTACCAGTTCCCGATAAACGCATAGATAAGCTAACTGCCTTGGTCAAGCCTATCCGAACCCTGCCGGCAACGATTGAATTTGTAGACATCGCCGGACTTGTAAAGGGTGCCTCCGAAGGAAAAGGCAAAGGAAACGCATTTTTGTCGCATATTCGCGAGGTTGATATCATCGTTCACGTAGTTCGATGTTTTACGGATGACGACGTTATTCATGTTGAGGGTGGTATTGATCCGTTGCGGGATATGCAGATTATCGATGCGGAGCTGCTTTTCAAAGATCTTGAAAGCATTGAGAAGCGAGTTGATAAGCTGAAAAAGCAGTCTAAAACCAACGACAAAGCGATTAAGCAACAACTTGAGGTAGTTGACAAACTTCGTGAGCATGTCGAAAACGGAAATCCGGTTCGATCTTTTGAAGTAACTGCCGAAGATGCAGCTGCTTACAAAGACCTGTTTTTGCTTACTGAAAAACCTGTCCTTTATGTTACTAATGTAGCTGAAGACGATCTTCCTGAGGCGACTGGAAATCAGTATGTCGAGAAAGTTCGCGAAGTTGCGGCGAGTCAGGGTTCTGAGGTTGTCGTTGTTTGTGCTAAGATTGAAGCTGAAATTGCAGAGCTTGATGGCGACGAAAAGGCCATGTTTCTCGAAGAATTGGGCATCGAAAGTGCAGGACTCGATATGTTAATCCGTGCCGCGTACCGCGAGTTAGGCCTAATAACATACTTCACAGCAGGAGAGAAGGAAGTTCGTGCCTGGACTATTCGGGCTGGATTCAAAGCTCCTCAAGCTGCTGGTGTAATTCACACCGATTTCGAACGTGGATTTATCCGTGCTGAGACAATCAAATATGAAGATTTCATTGAGGCCGGATCTGAAGCTGCGGCGAAAGTTGCCGGAAAGATGAGATCAGAAGGAAAAGAATACACCGTGAACGACGGCGATGTGATGCATTTTCGCTTTAACGTGTAAAAACGAAATACAAGAAAAGGAGATATGTTAACTCGTATCTCCTTTTCTTTATTTAGTTGTTGTCGACCGTTATTTGTTGTTTAACGGTAATACTCTCCGGATCAATTTGATCGTGCACAACCCAGGCATCAGGATATTTTCGTTTCACAAAGGTACTGAATTCGATGGCCTCCGTTCGGCTTCTAAAATTCCCAACATGAAGTCGGAAGAAGGGTTGACGAAACAAAATGTAGGTTTCTGGCTCGTATTCAGGAATATCCTGATACATCCACTCAGAAAACTCCCTTCTCATTTCTTCGACCAAACGCACATCCTGTGTTGAGATTATCTGAACTCGAAATCCGGCATTTCTTTGAGCTTCAGACATGCTCGACTCGTCAATTTCAAACACCTCTGGAATGTTATTCTCATTAGAATAGAAAATGTTTTCGGGTCGCACGCGGTATTCTTCGATATTGAATCCGAAATCAAACTCCACCGATTCCGGACTTGTAGCCGCATCTTTCACCTCCTCTTCCGCTGTGATTTCAGCTGTAGAGGCACATCCGGCAATTACCAGAATTATAAGTACCGACGGGATTCGCAAATTCATAACGAGGATGTTTAATCACCAATTGGGTGCCAGGTTGTTTTAATCTCAGTGAAATCCATAATTCGGTAGGGATTTTCAACCTGATTTGCCTCGGCTTTGGTGTCGTTGTATAGTTTAACTCTACGAACGTTTAAAGCGGCATTTTGTTGGATGGAGGTGATGGATTTCGCATCTTTTCCGTGATAAGCAATTCCGTTTACATCCATGTGTGTCGAGAATTGTCCGAGTAGCTCGTCATTTTTACCAGTAAGGATGTTAACAACGCCACCGGGAAGGTCTGATGTATCCAGTATTTCAGTAAATGTAAGACTCGATAGCGGATTTTTCTCGCTAGCCAGAACCACACAAGTATTTCCACTTGCGATTACTGGTGCGATAGCTGTAATCAGACCAATCAACGTGCGTTCTTCAGGGGCAATAACGGAAACAACCCCCATCGGTTCGGGTACAGAAAAGTTGAAGTGCGATGAAGCAACTGGATTTACGCTTCCGAAGACCTGATGATACTTATCGCACCATCCGGCGTAGTAGACCAATCTGTCGATGGCTTCATAAACCTGATTTTCAGCGGCTTTTTTGGAATCGCCTTCCATCATGAGTTCGTCTACAAATTGAGTTGCGCGGCCTTCCATCATTTCAGCCATTCGATATAGAATCTGGCTGCGATTGTACGCGGTGCGTGTCGACCAGCCACCAAAAGCATTTCGTGCAGCAACTACAGCATTGCGGAAGTCTTTTCGGCTCGATAGACAGATGTTGGCAACTTGCTTTCCAGATTTGTCGGTCAGGGGGTAGTATCGACCCGACTCGGAACGTTCAAACTTACCACCAATGTAGATTTTGTACGTTTTCAAAATAGTAACTCGGTTTTGCATGGTTCCTTCCAGCTCTTTAAATGTCCAGTTTCAAATAGGGGAGCAAGCCGTGCATGCCACCTTCTCGTCCCACGCCACTTTCTTTGTAGCCACCAAAAGGTGAGGTTGGGTCGAATTTGTTAAATGTATTGGCCCACACAACTCCGGCACGAAGCTTGGTTGTCATGTTGAAGATCTTGGAGCCTTTGTCGGTCCAGACGCCAGCAGACAGTCCGTAAGGAGTGTTGTTGGCTTTTTCTAAGGCTTCTTCAGGTGTTCTGAATGTCTGAATGGTTAGTACTGGTCCGAAAATTTCTTCCTGCACAATTCTGTTCGACTGAGATACCCCGATAAACAAGGTTGGCTTGCAGAAATATCCCGTTGATGGCACCGAACAATCGGCCTGATACATTTCAGCACCTTCTTCCTGACCAACTTTCAAGTATTCATTAATGCGATCGAGTTGGGCTTTCGAGTTGATTGCGCCAACGTCGGTGTTTTTGTCGAGAGGATCGCCCACGATCAACGTTTCCATCCGCATTTTAAGCTTGCTGATAACTTTATCTGCAACGCTCTCCTGCACAAAAAGTCGTGATCCGGCACAGCATACGTGTCCTTGATTGAAGAAAATGGCATTAACAACCCCTTCAACGGCCTGATCAATAGCTGCATCCTCAAAAATGATATTTGCAGCTTTTCCGCCAAGTTCCAATGTGTAGGACTTATCCGTTCCAGCGACTGATTTTTGAATGAGTTTGCCAACGCCAGTCGACCCGGTAAATGCAATTTTGTTAATATCAGGATGGTCGACAATAGCCGCGCCTGTTTTTCCGGCACCGGTTACAATATTGACAACACCATCCGGCAAACCCGATTCCTTAATGATTTCAGCGAGTTTAAGCGCTGTTAGGGGCGTTGTTTCGGCTGGTTTTAGCACAACAGTATTACCCGTTGCGAGGGCTGGGGCAATCTTCCAGGCCGCCATCAGAAGGGGGAAATTCCAGGGAATGATTTGTCCGGCTACGCCGAGAGGTTTCGGTTTGGTGCCAGGGAATGCATACTCAAGCTTATCTGCCCAACCGGCATAGTAGAAAAAGTGTGCAGCCGCCAAAGGAACATCCACGTCGCGCGATTCACGTATAGGCTTGCCACCATCGAGTGACTCAATTACGGAAAATTCACGCGCACGTTCCTGAATTAAACGTGCAATTCGGTATAGGTATTTAGCGCGATCGCGACCCGGGAGTTTCGACCACGGACCGAATGCTTTTCGGGCTGCTTTACCCGCGGCATCAAAATCGTCTTCGTTGGCTTCGGCAACTGCCGCGAGTACAGTTTCGTTGGCTGGATTCAGCGTTTTGAAATAGACGCCAGATTTTGGTGCGACAAATTTTCCGCCAATAAAAAGATCATACTTCTTATTCAGATGGATGTGATCGGTGCTTTCAGGTGCCGGATCGTACGTCCAAATCTTGTTAAAATCGATTTTAACGCCTTTTTCGGATGATGTTTTTTGCATAATTAGTCTTTCGAGAAATAGTCGCCGGACTGGTAAACGCCGGTTTCCTGTTTAATAATTTGCATGATGAGGTCGTTGGCCAGGGCACTTGCACCAAATCGGAACATATTTGGGTCTAGCCAATCTGCACCTAGAGTTTCCTTAACCATAACCAGGTATTTTAGTGCGGTTTTGGTGTCGCGGATACCACCGGCGGGTTTCATACCGATTTTGGTGCCGGTTTTCAGGTAAAAATCGCGAATAGCCTCAAGCATAACCAAGGTAACGGGTTGGGTTGCTGCAGGAGAAACCTTCCCGGTAGAAGTTTTAATGAAATCTGCTCCAGCTGCCATTGAAATGTCACTGGCCCTACGCACATTTTCCAGGGTGTTCAGCTCACCTGTTTCCAAAATCACTTTAAGATGTGCTTTTCCACAGGCTTCTTTGATAGCAGCTACCTCATCGAAGGTGAAATTGTAATTTCCTCGGAGGAATTCTCCTCTGGATATGACCATGTCGACCTCGTCGGCTCCCTCATCTACGCAATATTTCACCTCAGCAAGTTTCTCTGCCATAGTGGCATGTCCGCTGTGGAAAGCTGTCGCCACGCTAGCTACGTTTATACCGGAGCTTCCGAGTGCTTTCTTGGCAATTCTTACAAAAGGAGGGTAGACGCAAACGGCCGCAACCTGAGGTATCTCATGTGGACCGGAATAGGGTCGCAACGCTTTATTGCATAGTTGTTGAACCTTCCCTGGAGTATCCATCCCTTCAAGGGTTGTAAGGTCAATCATTTGCATTGCCAGACGCATGGCGAATAACTTCGATTCTTTCTTTATGCTTCTGGTATTAAGGCGGGCAACACGCTCTTCCACACCGACTTTGTCGATGGGGGTAATTAGACTAAAATCTGGTTTCATGTAAATCAATCGTTTAATCGTTGAGAGCGGTAAATATAGCGAAAATATTTGTCTTTGATTGTGGCAATGTTGAAAAGTTGTGGATTAATACTTGGATAAAAGTTGATCAACCACGTCCCGGTAAATCCCGAAACCCTTTCCGGTTCTTTACAAAATACTGCCACAAAATACTGTATGTGCTCGGCGGAACTGCTATCGGGTTATTCACCTGATGTGTGCTTCGAAATTTAAATGCAGATGGTAGTCGTCGCAAAAATGCAAAGAAGGCATGAATCACACTCATTGCATGCCTGAACTTACCCTGACTCAGAAACCTTGCTGTAGCCACATCATCAAGTGCTAATCGCACTATCATACAACGAAATAAACCTTTTGATGGATGATTTCGAACCAGCATCAACAGGTTGTTTCTAAAATTATAATACACTTTGCGGGGATTGTCGGGTGGAAGGCTGCCTCCGCCCAGATGGTACACGACACTTTGCGGACAGTACCAAACCTGCTTTCCGCTTAGCTGAATCCGCCAGCACAAATCGATTTCTTCCATATGAAACTCAAAGGATTCTTCAAATCCGCCGAGCTGATTAAAAATGCTTTTTTTTACGCACAAAGCTGCTCCACTTGCCCAGAAAATTGGAGAGGATTGATCGTATTGAGCGGTGTCTTTTTCTGTGGTATCGAATATTCGTCCGCGGCAATAAGGATATCCATAACGATCGATAAATCCGCCGGCGGCACCAGCATACTCAAATTCATCCGGTACTTCGACAGATCTCAGTTTCGGTTGAATAGCCGCAATCTGCGAGTTCGAAGCCAATAATTTGTCGATTGGTTGCAACCAATTTGCCTCAACCGAAACGTCATTATTCAAGAATATCAGATTGTCAAAACGGGCATGTTTAGCAGCACGATTATTGCCACCGCAGTACCCATAGTTTTTATCGAGTTTCACCACGCGAACAGAGGGGTAGTTCTCGCCAACCCAACCGGTAGATGCATCGGTCGAAGCATTATCGGCGAGAATAATCTCGAACCTTGGGTGTGAGGTCTCTGTTACAGATGGCAGAAATCGCTTCAGGTGATGCAGCGCGTTCCAACTGACAATAATTATGCTAAAAGAATTCATCCCAAAAGATAGAAAAATCTCAGCTCGAAGATAATGCTTATATGCTGTATATTAGGGCATCTACAATTGATAACCCCGAAAATAACATGATCAAGATTGGACTCCTGTCGGACACTCACAACTACTTAGATCCGGCGATTCTTACCTATTTCGAAACTTGTGACGAGATTTGGCATGCTGGAGATTTTGGCACAATTGCTATCGCAGACGAATTAAGAAAAGTAGCCCCAGTGATTGGCGTTTATGGGAATATTGATGGAACCGACATTAAATATGACTTTCCTCTAGTCGTTCGTCGGGAGGTTGAAGGTGTCCATTTTTTTATGACCCACATTGGTGGTCACCCCGGTAGATATGCGCTCCCGGTTTTGCAAGAATTGAAAGAACATACGCCCGATGTATTCATTTGCGGACATTCCCATATTCTCAAAATTGTTCGGGATAAGTCAAAAAATAACATGCTCTACCTGAATCCGGGTGCTGCAGGACGGCACGGATTTCAGCAATACAGAACCATTGTTCGGTTTGAAGTTCACGCCGGAAAGCTTCAAAACATGGAAGTGATTAATCTCAGCGATGAAGGGCGGTAAACTAATCTTTCTTGATGTCGATGCTATCAAGGCCTTTGTCGGAGAAATGTTCGGCATAATACGCCAATCGGTCTGAAACAATCGACATATACTCTTCTACATCAAGCGATTCCAGTGCTTTAACGCCATGTTCTCGAACTACATCTCTTTCTGCTAGGCGTTGCGTAAGCTCTTCCCAAAAAGAAACTTCATCGTATTGATTAATTGATTCCAGCACGTTTTCGTAGAAATTTGACGAAGGATGTATCGTGTTGGTTAGAACGTCTTCAGCGATAAAATCCTGACTGTTATAATCTGGCGCACAACGAATAAGCTTTTCTGCAAGTGCGTTCATGCTTTCGTGTAATTTCGAGCTTTGCTGGTTTACCAAACTTTCATGCATGAATAGATTTTGATAAATCATCGTTACCATTAAGCGATACTCGTTCCTGCTAAGTTGAATTGGAGTGTTGAAGCTCGCTTTATCTGAGTTGTCCATCTTATTCAATTGATTTAAAATAGAAATTATATCAACCTGTATAATACGCATCTAATTTCACGTAAACAGATGCTACCCATTATTTTTTGAGTAAAAATTTTTTAACTCCGAGTAGGAGTAAGAGATAGACGCTCAGCGCAAATCCGACGTACCAAAAGCCAGTTTGAATATCTGAAAAATAATGAACAGGTGCATTAATTAGCAATAATAGGGGAAAACCCAACACGAGAGCAATTCCACTGCCATATACAAGTTCCTGACTTACTGTCGACTTGTGATGCGGATCCAAAACTCTCAATAACACCAAAGCAGATTGCATGGTGCCGGTCATGTTGCCAAATATGGCCGATTTACGTTCAAGTTGATAGTTTTCGAACATATTTTCGCACGATTTCGAAACT
>JAIUMT010000058.1 GCA_022565415.1 Balneolales bacterium
ATATTGCCCTCTCCCACCCCTTTAACAAGTTTGTAAATTGTTGGGGTTTTGACCATTGGTCCGAAAATTTGTGACATTTCAGATAATCTCTTTAAGTGATAAAAATATGTTAGTAACGAAATTAATTCAGGATATTAATTTTATCGGCATCTTTGTGTTTGAACAATAGCTCTTCCCCGGGACCTACTTTGAATAATCCTCGTTTCATCTCAATACTCGATACATTCTTCGATAAGAACGAGTCTTTGATGTATTCCTGGATAATCCAAGTATCAATCGTTTCTCCACAATTGAAGATATCACAAGAAGCATAGTTATACTCGGGCCAGGTATGAATCGCGACGTGCGATTCAGCGATAACGATAGTACCGCTTACCCCGTGTGGACTAAACTTGTGGAAATTGTGCGAAATGATACTTGCTTTGGCAGCCCGCGTAGCGGAAAGTAAAATATTTTCGATTTGAGCAACATCGTTGATGATGTCGGAATCACAATCGTAGTATTCTACCAGAATTTGTCTACCTAATGCTTCCATTTACCCCTACCTATGAACTATTGTGTGAATTGTTGACTTAGCGGCACCGTTGCAACTAAGGGTTGGTCATAAAATGAAAAAGGCAACTTTCGATAGCTGGTCTGTTCTAGAGACCCAGGCAGGGTCTGAAAAAACATACCAGTTACGAAGCCGCCATTGGGTGCAGGTGAACCTGCGGGCTTTCCGTCCTGGGCTTTAGCTAAGATGGTGGTCAGTAACCATAAAACATAAATGTTCAATTTCTTTTTTATCGCCTTAAGTAATCGGATGTTATTCTATGTACACAATACAATGCACCTGAAAGAGATTCCGAAATAATAACAAACTTGTGTATCTAATTCGAAAAATTCTCCTTAAAATCAGCAGCACTGCAACTGCAAGACACGTTGCCGTTAAGCACGAATCTCACAGAACAATAAAGATAAGAATTTTTGTTTCCATAATGAAAGCCCCCAGAATTAATTTTTCATTAGATCAATCTCTAGATCTATACAAGAAGCTAATACTCCCCCGCGCCATAGAAGAAAGAATGCTTATTCTATTGCGGCAGAACAAGATATCTAAATGGTTTTCGGGCATGGGCCAGGAGGCTATCGCGGTCGGAACCGCTGTTACTGCCCATAATGATGACTATATTATGACCATGCACCGTAATCTGGGCGTTTTCACAACCAGAAAAGTGCCACTTTATAAACTATTTTGTCAGCTTTTTGGGAAAAAAGACGGTTTTACTCGTGGTCGTGAACGTTCGTTTCACTTCGGCATTATGGAACACCGAATAATTGGCATGATTTCTCACTTGGCAGCCATGATTCCCGTCGCCGACGGACTCGCCCTAGGCGCCCTGCTCAAAAAGGAGAACCGTGTTGCTTTCGCCTTTACTGGAGATGGGGCCACCTCCGAAGGTGATTTCCACGAAGCTCTTAATCTGGCAGCTGTCTGGAAACTACCCATGGTTTGCATCATCGAAAACAACGGATACGGTCTTTCGACGCCCACATCCGAACAGTATGCCTGTAAATCATTGGCCGACAGAGCCATAGGTTACGGCATGGAATCGATGGTCATTGATGGCAATGATATTTTTGAAGTTATCTCTGCTATTTCGAAAGCTCGGGAGCTCGCTCTTAACGGTCAGCCTGTATTGATTGAGGCTAAAACATTTCGCATGCGTGGCCATGAGGAAGCTTCGGGCACTGCCTATGTCCCCAAAGAATTATTCGAAGAATGGGCTCTGAAAGATCCAATTACACGTTTCGAAAATTATCTCAAAGAAGAACATCAGGTTTCTGATGAGGTTTTAAATGGCATCAAAGAGGAAACAAACGATTTCTTCATGGATGACATCAAACGAGCCCTTGATTGTCCACTCCCAGACTTCGACGAAGAAAGAGAGCTCGAGGCCGTTTATGTGCCTGCGAAAACAGGTCCGACCTCCCCTCCTGCCCAAGCCGAAACCGCCGGAGACCAATCGCAAAAAGGATTTCGATATGTGGATGGCATTCGACACGTGCTTCAGGTCTCCATGGAAACCGACGATAAGGTGCTAATTTTGGGCCAGGACATCGCTGAGTATGGTGGTGTTTTCAAAATCACCGAGAAGTTTGTCGATTGGTTTGGCAAAGACCGAGTTCGCAACACGCCGATAATTGAATCTGGCGCTATTGGTGCTGCATATGGCTTGGCACTCGACGGATTTAAACCCATCGTCGAGATGCAATTTTCCGATTTCATCACATGCGGATTTAATCAGATTGTAAACAACTTGTGTAAATCGCACTACAGATGGTCGCCTCCGATAAATGTTACCATTCGCGCGCCTTACGGCGGAGGTGTTGGCGCCGGACCATTCCACTCTCAATGTCCTGAGGGTTGGTTTATGCAGCATTCGGGTATAAAAATTGCCGTTCCAGCCACAGTTGAAGACGCCCAAATTATGACATGGAGCGCGCTTCAAGATCCGAATCCGACGATTATTTTCGAGCATAAAAAGCTCTATCGCAGTTTACGCGGAGAAAAACTACATAACATACCCTACGAAGAACTTGGAAAAGCACGAGTTCATCGAACGGGGTCTGATGTGAGTATTATCACCTATGGAATGGGCGTTCATTGGGCTGCAGACCTTGCCGAGAAAATGCAGGACGAGCGCGGAATTTCCGTTGAAATCGTTGATTTACGTTCATTAGCACCGTTAGATAATGACGCCATAATTTCTACTGTTCGGAAAACTGGGAGGGTTCTGTTACTTCAGGAACCAGCAGGTATTATGGGTCCGATGAGTGAAATTGCATCAATTATTGCTGAAGGGTGCTTCGATAAGCTAGATGCACCGGTGTTGCGTTGTTCGTCTTTAGATACGCCAATTCCAACCAACACTCAATTAGAACAGGGTTACCTTGCCAGCAATCGCCTGCAGGCTACATTCGACAAGCTCATGAGTTTCTAAGCTGAAACTAAATAGAAATTGCCAGGATATATGGAAGAATAACATATAGTTTCTTCCAAATACCTGACAATAACGGGGATCTTGACATATTTTCTGATGGTACGCGTCTTGGTTGTCGTTCTTGAGTAGAACTAGACTGCAATAGACTCAGATTAGACTTGCCCTTCCGGGCGGCGTCAACAAAAGACTTTACAATCTGGTTATTATTCATGAACACTTCGAATTTAACGCGTATTTCTGAATCCATTGTGCCATCTACGTAGTCGCAGATGTACTCTTGTAATCGGGAATTTTGCAATGTGACACTAGTTAGATCGTGAGTAAATAGACATACTCCCATATCAAACTAGGTTAATATCAAATTGTTTCCTGATTTACGTAAGAGTTTATTAATGATTGGATGCGAACTCGCCCTCGATTAATACGTGATTTTACAGTTCCCATCGGTAAACCTGTGATTTCCATGATTTCTTCATAGGTAAGGCTTTGAATGTCGCGCATAATAATGATATCGCTAAACTCACTAGGGATGGCGTCAAGGGCTTTCTGTACGTAGGCTACCATCATAGATTCTTCGAGGTTTACATCCGGAGTATTCGTTTCATCAACAATATCAATCTGATATTCCTGCTCATTTACATCCTGCTCGAAGATTGATGTGGTTTGGAGTCGTTGACTTTTCTTGTAATGCGTACGTATGAGGTTATTGGCAATAGTATATAGCCAGGTAGAAAATCGTGCTATTCTCTCGTACGAATGTTTGCTGCGGTACACGCGGAAAAATGTTTCCTGAACGATGTCTTCAGAATCTAAGTGGTTTCTTGTGTAGCGGAAGATAAAATTATGGACACGATCGCGATAACGGGAAACGATTTCATTGAAGGCTTCGTCGTAGCCCCCTTGGAACAATTCCATTACATCTTCATCTGAGTATTTGTGCATTTGCACTGCAAGAGTCGTATTCATAAGTCGGATAAAACAAATTTATTTGTGTTTCCGACGTTGGTTACGATTCTACCCGATGATTCGCCTTAACAAGAGAAACAAAATGTCTTTTGCTTCAAGTTTACTCATTCCTTTTACTGAACGGTCTGCGTCTAATAACGCTTCAAATATTAGCGGCATCTGATTAGCTGGAAAAGCTTTACTGTCTTTAGTCAGATTACGGAAGTAGAAATCACTTTTGACTCCAACTGTCGTTTGAATCTGCTTTGACGGTATACCTTTTTGAGTCAACCGTTGAATTTGCCAGATATTTGAGAACACACTGTAAAAGAACGAGACGATTCGGATAACTTCACCAACGTCTGTTGACTTACTTGTATGCAATATCTGTTCCGCAATTGTGAGTGTGTTTGCGATATTTTTTGAAAACAGTGCTTCTTTGAGCTCAAACACCGAATATTCACGCGCAACTGTTACTAATTTACGCACATCGTCTTCAGAGATACTCTCGTCATTGTTCTTAAAAGTGAACAGTTTGTCTAATTCTGTAGACACTAAGAGCAAATCACTGCCCGTTAAACGTGCCATAACCTGGGCTGCACGCGGTTCAATTACTCTCTTGTGTGTAACTTTTGCCCATTCAACTATCCATTCCGGCAGCCTTTCTTCCGGAATCGGATCGAAGGAGCCAAAACCTACGTGCTCTTTCTTTGTAACTGCCCTACCTAGCTTTGTGTTCCCCGATGGTGCCTTTTTGTCGATCATCACCAGGATCGCAGACGGGTTTGGCTTGTTTAAATAGTTAATTAACAGTTCTACAGAAGCGGTCGAGTTGCTCTCATCTTCTTCATCTGGGTTTTCAGAATCGACATTAGTCGATTTGTTTCGTGGATCGAATACAGCCGAGAAATCGCGCAAAATAACAATCCGACGATCACTCATCATCGGATAACTGCGTGCGATACCAAGCACCTTGTCTAATGAGTGTTCAGTTCCATAGAGTACATCCAGGTTGAAATCACGCATATCTGCAGGCATCAACTCAATAATGCAATCTTGAAGGGCATCTACATAGAAGGATTCCTCACCACAGAAAAAATACACTGGTTTGGGATTACCAGAGGTGATTTCTTTTCGGAATAGCTGAAATAATGCGGTACTGTTTGATTGTTTTGCCACGATAAACTATTTCTACAGGCGGGAAAAGCATCCTTTGGCAGAAAGTTCAGCCAAAGGATTTTTTAAAAAAAATTACGGGTACAAACGTCCTAGCATTCGCGGAAATGGGATGGTTTCACGAACGTGACTTAGACCGCAAATCCAGGCTACAGTTCGTTCCAATCCTAATCCGAAACCACTGTGTGGAACCGATCCGAATTTTCGAAGATCGAGGTACCATTTGAATGCTTCCTCAGGAAGATTGTGTTCTTTTATGCGTGTAAGCAAGGCATCCAAGCTCTCCTCCCGCTGTCCACCGCCAATAATTTCACCGTAACCTTCCGGCGCAAGCATATCGACCCCGAGAGCAACTTTTTCGTCATTAGGGTCATGTTTCATGTAAAAAGCCTTGATTTCGGCTGGATATCCGTAGACCATAATTGGAGTATCGAACTGCATCGTGAGCAATGTTTCGTCTGATCCGCCGAGGTCGTCGCCCCATTGCTTCTCCAACGCCGACTTCCGCCAGACCGGAATATTTCGTAGATCTTCTTCGATTTCTTCCAGACGGGCCCGAATTTCGCGGAGGCGTTTTTCAATTTGAAGTTTTCGGCCTTTCTTCGCCTGTCCATGCTCTTTCTCGATTTCGGCCATTTCGGTGCGTAGCTTCGGATCTTCCTCTTTACGGCTGGTTTCCATGTCGTTTAACATATCCCGCATCTTGTCGCTTTTCAGCATTTCAATGGCTTCGGTATAGGTAATTCGAGGGAAGTTATTCGTAACCTTTTGTAGCTTAGATATGTCACGCCCAAGCGTTTCGAGTTCCTGTTCACGGCGTGTTAGAACCCTATCGACAATGAATGATATCATTTCTTCGGCGAGATCCATGTTCATATAGAGATCGTAATACGCAATTTCAGGCTCGATCATCCAGACTTCGGTAAGATGTCGACGGGTTTTAGACTTCTCTGCACGAAACGTAGGACCGAACGTGTAAATTTTACCGTGAGCCATGGCCATGGCTTCGCCATAAAGCTGACCCGATTGCGTTAGATATGCTTTTTCATCGAAATAATTGGTTTCGAACAGGGTTGATGTTCCCTCAACCGCATTTCCGGTAAAGATTGGGGCATCCATCTGGATAAAACCACGGTCCTGAAAAAACTTATGGATGGCAAATATAATTTCATTACGGATGCGCATAATGGCCCACTGCCGCTGCGAACGCAACCATAAATGGCGGTTCTCCATCAGGAACTCAGTTCCATGTTCTTTCGGAGTAATTGGATACTCCTGAGCTATCTGATAAACCTTTACGCCGGTTACATGAAGCTCATATCCGCTTGAACTTCGCTCATCTTCAATGATTTTACCGGTTATGGCCACCGAGCTTTCTTGGCTCAGTGAATCAGCTGCTTCCCAAACTTCTGCCGAAACATCCGCTTGATTTACGATACACTGGCAAAGACCAGTTCCATCGCGAAGCACGATAAATATCAATGACTTACTACTTCGTTTATTATATACCCAGCCGTGAAGTGTTGCCGATTGTCCTTCGAACTTCTCCAGTTCGTTAATGTAGGTTAGTTTCTTTTTACTCATTTTTCTTCAGGTAAAAGTAAGGTGTCTGAAAACATATTCTCATCAAAAAATGCCTGTGCAAAGTCGCGCATGGAAGTGGCATCTACCAAGTCAATTTGATTAACCAACTCATCAAGATTGATGTATCGATCATAATAAATCTCACTCTTGGCCAAACGCGTCATTCGGTTACTCATACTTTCTTGTGCTAACAGCAACTTACCTTTGAGCTGTGCCTTGGCTTCACTCAGCTCTTTGTCGTGGACGCTATCACTTCGAAGCTTCTCAAATTCGTTAAAGATGAGTTCGCGCACATGGCTTACGTAATCTTTGTCGGTGCCTACGTAGACTCCGAACATGCCCGTGTCGGTATATGCCTGATTAAATGAATTAATAGCATAGCAATAACCGTATTTTTCACGAATGTTCTGATGAAGTCGGGAACTCATCCCTCCTCCTAAAACTGTGTTTAAAAGTAACATTCTGTATCGGTCGGGATCGTCGTTGGCCAAAGAGCGACGTCCTACTACAAAATGTGTTTGTTCGATAGGTCGGTAAAGCGTTTTGGAGGTTCGTTCGTAGGGAGTTAATACCTGCTTCTCCTCCGTTGCGCCGTTACCGGTGTTGAACGTATCGAAGTATGTATCAATTTTTGATACAATATCGTGGTGCTGGATGTTACCAGCTACGGCCACAATGATGTTGGCTGGAGTGTAGCGCTCCTGAACATAACTAGTGAGGTCGTTTTTTGTAAATGCAGATACCGTACTCTCGAAACCAATTATGGGTCGCCCTAGCGGATGTTGATCGAACATCTGCCCAGTAAATGCCTCAAATATGAAATCATCCGGATTATCCCGGTACATTTTCATTTCTTCGATAACAACTTTCTTTTCTTTTTCGATTTCCTCTTCGGGAAAAATAGAGTGCTGTACCATGTCAGACAACACTTCGAGAGCTGTATCAATTTTCGTATCGAGGCATCTTACGTAGTAACACGTGTATTCGCTTGATGTAAATGCATTCAGGTATCCTCCCACCGACTCCACATTCTGGACGATATCGAATGCGCTTCGCGTCTCGGTACCCTTGAACAACATATGTTCTAAGAAATGGGTAACACCAGCGACCTGGGCTTTCTCGTTCCGGCTTCCGGTTTTAATCCAGATTCCCACAGAGACACTGCGAACGCTATCGATAGATTCTGTAACGATTCGGATCCCGGATGGATGTGTTGATTTTTGAATATTTGCTGCTGCGGCTGACATAGTAATAGTTGATTTAAGAACAAAAAAAAGCGCCATCGAACTGAATCAATGGCGCTTTTAAAGGTACGGATTCTAAACGATTTATTCGTTCGGAATGAGTGCTTTTCTGGACAAGCGAAGTTTGCCACCATTCTCAATTTTGAGAAGCTTGACGCTAACTTTATCGCCTTCCTGAAGTACATCTTCCACACGGTTAATGCGGTGGTGATCAATTTCAGAAATGTGAAGGAGTCCTTCCTTACCAGGAACGAGTTCTACAAATGCGCCGTACTCTTTAATAGAGCGTACAGTTCCTTCGTAAATCTCACCTTCTTCCAAAGATCCAGTTATTGCTTTGATACGAGCAATAGCAGCATCAGCGGCATCTGCATCAACTGCAGAAACAACAACGATACCTTTATTACCTTTCTCTTCGATATTGATTTCAGTACCAGTTTCTTTCTGGATTCCCTGAATCACTTTTCCACCAGGACCGATAATGGCACCGATCTGATCGCTACCGATCTCAATGCGACGGAATGATGGAGCAAAGCGGGAAAGCTCTGTTCTCGGAACTGAAATAGACTCAGCCATTTTTGTAAGAATATGCAAGCGGCCATTTTTGGCATCGAGCATAGCTTCTTCCATTACTTCAAAGGAAACACCACGGACTTTAATATCCATTTGGCAGGCTGTGATACCATCGGTTGTACCAGTTACCTTGAAATCCATGTCGCCAAAGTGATCTTCTTCGCCTTGAATATCGCTAAGTACAACAGTTTTGCCGTTTCCAACAATCATACCCATTGCAATACCTGCAACCGGCTTCTTGATTGGAACACCAGCGTCCATCATGGCCATAGATCCACCACAAACAGATGCCATTGAAGACGAACCATTAGACTCGAGGATGTCAGATACAACACGAATGGTGTATGCAAATTCTTCTACTGATGGAACCATTTTTTTGAGGGCGCGTTCTGCCAGGTTACCATGACCTACTTCGCGACGGCTCAAGCTGAAACGGTTACTGATTTCACCAACACAAAATGGTGGGAAATTGTAGTTCAACATGAATCGCTTCGACTCACTGTCGAATAACGTGTCTACAGACTGCTCATCACGCTTGGTACCCAATGTTACAGTAACGAGAGACTGGGTCTCACCGCGTGTAAAGATGGCAGAACCGTGGGTTCTTGGAAGGTATCCAACTTCTGTCCAGATGTCGCGGATGTCGCCTGGCTTACGACCGTCGATACGGTAGTGCTCATCCAGAATCAGGTTACGTAGAACATCCTTTTGAACGTCATGGCAATAATCACTAATTACGTCACCTTGCTCAGGATACTCTTCTTCGAGTTTTTCCTTCACTTCGTTAACAATTTCCTTTATTGCAGCAGAATATTCTTTCTTCGAGCTACCAGCTTTTGAGGTAGTTAGAAAACGATCGCCAATGATTTCCTTGATTTTACCAAGAAGAACTTCATCTTTGCCTTCGATTTCGATGGTACGTTTTTCCTTGCCGAACTCTTTTTGAAGCTCTTTCTGGAATTCGCATAATTTGATAATGGCGGTATGACCAACGCGAATAGCTTCGATCATTTCCTGCTCAGAAACTTCGTCCATTTCACCCTCAACCATGGCAATGCTATCTGCGGTACCACCGATTGTAAGATCAATGTCGGCTTTCTTCATATCGTCGACAGTTGGGTTAACGATGTATTCACCGTCAATTCGACCAACGCGGACTTCAGCAATAGGCTCATCGAACGGAATATCAGAGAGTAATAAAGCCGCAGAAGCAGCAGTACCACCAATAACATCACCATCATTTTGTCCATCTGATGAAATCACTTGAATCATGATTTGTACTTCGTTGAAGTAACCTTCTGGGAACATCGGACGGATTGTTCTGTCGATAAGGCGTGAAGATAAAATCTCTTTCTCTGATGGGCGGCCTTCGCGCTTGATGAATCCGCCAGGAAACTTACCGGCAGCGGCATAGTTTTCGCGGTAATCAACGGAAAGTGGAAAAAAGTTCATCCCTGGACGGGGTTCGCTAGCACCGACTGCGGTGGCTAGAATCATGGTGTCGCCCATTTTGGCAACAACAGATCCGTGTGCTTGTTTGGCCAAACGGCCGGTTTCTATAGATAACACCTTTCCTGGTGCGAACTCTACAGATCTAAAATCAGCTTTCATTGTATGTCTATCTTTCTTTTGTCTTTTTTTCAGCTGTGCCACTCATTAGAGAGTTGATTGAAAGCGGCAGAGGTTAGTCTGAATCTTTCAATCAACCCTAATAAGGTGGACACAAAAAAAGGCACGGGTCTTTCCCGTGCCTTTGAAGAATAAGGTTATTTACGAATACCGAGTTCAGCAATCAGCTTACGGTATGCTTCAATATCTTTTTTCATAATATAGTTAAGCAACCGGCGACGCTTACCTACGAGTTTTAGCAGTCCAAGACGTGTTGAAAAGTCTTTCTTATGCTCACGAAGGTGTTCGGTTAATCGGTTAATACGCTCGGTGAATAGGGCTACCTGAGCTTCAGATGACCCAGTATCTCCGGCGTCCTTGCCAAATTTGGCAAAAATTTCTTTCTTTTCTTCTGTGGTAATATTCATTACGAAATACTCCGCTTTAGATGTTATTATACTAAAGTAGATTTAGTGTTCTTTGCAGTGTATCTGCTAAGCTTATTAAAATAGGGAATTCTAGAGCTGTAAACAAGCATCCCTATCCTGGTGAAGTTGTGTTTTTAAGGCCTCAATTCCTGAAAAATTTTGCTCATCGCGAATTCGTTTTAAAAATTGAAGTTCCACAACTTTCCCATAGATATCTTCATTAAAATCAATTATATGCACTTCAATTGTTTGTTGCATATCGTTTTTGAATGTTGGTCTTATCCCAATATTCATCATACCACGCCAAGAGCCCGTCTTTCCCTCAATTTGTACATCAACGGCATACACCCCATTTTTGGGAATAATCTTACGTTTTTCAATCGGACGCAGATTGGCAGTTGGATACCCGATGGTTTTACCGCGTTTATCGCCATGAATTACAGTACCCTGCAAGCGAAATGGCCTTCCTAGAAAATTTCGGGCTAGAATGATGTTTCCATCTTCTTCCAGCTTTCTACGGACTAATGTACTGCTAACTGTTTCGCTTTGAATTTCGTGGGCTTGAACTACGTGCACATCAAATCCCAGGCTTTTCGATAATAATTGCAGTGTTTGGATGGTACCCTCGCGATTTCGTCCGAATTGGTGATCATATCCGATTACGAATTCTGCCACTCCAATTTTTTTATGAATCACGTCCCGTATAAATTCTTCGGAGCTCAGCAGTGAAAAATCACGATTAAATGGGATTACAACCATTAAATCGAGGCCTAATTCAGACAAAATCTCAGCACGCTCTTCAAGTGTGGTTAACAACTTGACGCCGGCTGTTCCGGGGTTTAAAATATCACGCGGATGGGGGTCAAATGTAACTAATACACTTCTTGCATTACGATTTCGTGCATGTGTGACGACCTTATCAATGATGCTTCGATGGCCTTCGTGAACTCCATCAAACGTACCTATGGTTATGACCGTGTTTGTATCGAATTCAACGTCAGAGAGATATACCACTTTTCCCATGGGGATCCATATTTTGAATCAACTGTTCTACTGTTAGTGCCTGATCAACTGAATATTGACCAATTGCAGTTCGCCGAAGTGCCGACAAATGTGCTTTTGACTCCAGGATATTTCCCAAATCGTGCGCAAATGATCGGATATACGTGCCTTTGCTACAGGTAATATCCACACTGAGTTTAGGTAAATCAAAAGCGTTGATTTCAGCCTTATAAATTGATACGGCCCGAGGCTTTCGCTCCACCTCTCCACCCTTCCTGGCAATTTTGTACAATGGCACACCCTTGTGTTTAATTGCTGCGTACATCGGGGGGATTTGTTCGATATCACATGTAAAATCAGTGCGAAGAACCTCTTCAATTTTGGGCCGCGTGATGTGCTCGAATTCTGCTTCGCAGTCTATCGGGGTTTCTTTATCGTAACTAGGTGTCGATCCACCGAATGTGATTTCAGACTGATACTGCTTTACAGCGTCCTGAAATAGATGAATTTGTTTGGTAGCTTTGCCAGTACAAAGAATCAGGAGTCCAGTTGCCATCGGATCAAGCGTTCCCGCGTGACCTACCTTCTTGATACCAACTAGTTTCCTAAGCAGTCCTACGACTCGGAAACTGCTCCAGCCCATTGGCTTATCAATTAGGAATACAGCTCCAGATGCTGCATCGACAGATTCATCCGGCTGCATTTGTTTTGAAAAAACCGGAAGTTCGTGCACAGCAGATTCTATCATGATAATCGGTATCGATTAGTCCCGCTTTTCGCGGTCGTCTTGGATTCGTTTAAAGAGGTGCTCAATCTTGGTAACATATTCTGCTGTGTCATCCATGTAGAACAGAATTTCGGGAATTCGTCGTACCTGATGACGTATTAATGCGGCTAACTCAGCACGTATAGCGACTGACTGCTCGTTTATATAATCGAATATTGCATCCGGTTCTCCACCAGGAGAATATATGCTGAGATAAATTTTAGCAACCATCAAATCATCACTAATGCGAACAGTAGTGACCGTAATCATAGACCCTTTCTGGTATTTCTGCAGAATCGGGCCTAGATCACGTTTAAGTTGGGCTGCTATTCGTTCGGTGCGAATACTCATTGAGTGAGTTTACGTTTAGTTTCAGTGATTTCGTATCCCTCAATAACGTCGCCGACTTTAATATCATTGTAGTTATTGATTCCCATTCCACATTCGTAGCCACTGCTCACTTCACGAACATCATCTTTGAATCGTTTCAATGAAGATAGTGATCCGTTGAAAATCACGATTCCATCTCGAATTAATCGAATTTTGGAGTTTCTCATGATTTTGCCATCGGTTACATAACAGCCAGCGATTGTGCCAGTGCCTGGAACTTTAAATGTATCTCTTACTTCAACTGTTGAAGTAATTTTCTCACCAATTTCCGGACTCAACATACCCTCGAGGGCATCTTTAACCGCATCAACTGCGTCGTAGATTACAGAGAACAGACGGATGTCAATCTGCTCTTTCTCGGCTAGTTTACGTGCGTTGGTTGTCGGACGTACCTGGAAACCAATAATAATTGCATCCGAAGCAGAGGCTAAAAGAACATCAGACTCAGAAATTGCACCCACACCTGTGTGGATTACATGAACCTGAACCTCATTGTTACTAATTTTCTGTAATGAGCCAGACAGTGCTTCGATGGAACCATCCACATCACCTTTAATAATAAGGTTGAGTTCAGCAATATCACCGAGTGCAAGTCTGCGGGCGATATCGTCGAGTGTAAGATGTTTGACCTTACGAAGATCTTGCTCACGTTTGATCTGTTGTCTTTCGGTGGCAATTTCTTTGGCTGTTTTTTCATCAGCGGTAACAATCAATCGGTCACCGGCTTGGGGAAGTCCGTCGAAACCAGTTAACTGAATTGGCGTTGATGGTCCGGCAGCATCAATTTTTTCACTGTGCTCGTTTTCCATGAGACGTACCCGACCGTAGTATGGTCCGGCAACGAAAGGATCACCAACTTTGAGCGTTCCTTTCTGAACAAGAACGTTAGCTACAACACCTTTGCCTTTATCAACTTTGGTTTCAAGAATGATACCTGTCGCACGGCGGTTTGAATTGGCTGTTAATTCCATCAATTCAGCTTCGATAAGCACTTTTTCAAGGAGAGAATCGATACCGG
>JAIUMT010000059.1 GCA_022565415.1 Balneolales bacterium
AATTCAAATCTGCCCGTCAAACGGAGCACTGTTGATATAGCACATCCATCTGTTATCATTTTTATAATCGTTATAAAGTCACAGGAACATAAATTGTACCAAATACAGAATCCTGTCATAAAGTCAGATTTTAGTTTTACAGATGGCCAGAATGTCAAATCCGTAAACAAAGTTGACATCGAGCCGCATCAGAACGGCAGTCTGAAAACTAAAGCATCCAATCTCTCCGAGCACTTTCTTGACAATCATTCGCATCAAACCGTCTGCCCAAAAACCAAAACAGCCAACCTCTCCAAGCACCATGTTGCCCATGAATCACATCAGTCAATAATACCGGGCACTCTATCTTGTACAAACTTCGCATAAGAGCTCAACGTATTTTCTATGTTAAATCGTGGTTTCATCTGTTAATACATTCTTACAACAAAGGAACATTAATGTGCTTAATTTCTGTTACAATTATCCATACATACGACTGTGTATATACGTTAACCTGAACTGAATCATAACATACATTTCTGGGTTGTATTTTTCTCAAAGTAGTCACAAATCGAATCGAATTGCCAATTCGGAAAATTTTTATCTAATATGAAATCTATACTTGTTTTACTTGCGTTTATGGTCGTGGCGTGCGGCAGTGATACTGCCGACAATGGCGATTCGCAAAATATTCAATCGCGTTCTATTGAACAGATGAGTTCACGAGAGGCGCAACTATTAGGACTCGACAAAATTGCTCAGGGTGATGAAGACGCATGGACAGGCCCAAAATTGTACTCATTAGACGAAGCACAGGCGCTGGCCGTTCGTAATGACAAGAAAATCCTTCTCGATGTTTACACGGTTTGGTGTGGATATTGTCGAAAAATGGCCGCAGAGACGTATCCGAACGCTAAAGTGAAACAAAATGTAGAGGAGTATTTCTACATCGTGCGCCTGAATGCCGAAAGTGACAAGACTGTAATTTTCAACGGAGAATCAATTACTGAGCGGGAACTTGCTCAGGCGCTTGGTGTTACCTCTTTTCCAACGACGATTTTTATTGGAAATGATGGTGAGCCTATCGGGATTCAGCCCGGATTTATGGAAGCAGGGATGTTTGCCAATTTGGTGGGTTTTGTGGGGTCAGAAGCCTACAGGACAGAGTCATTTGACGACTATTCGAGTAGAAACTAATCGCCGATATTATTAATTATTTAACGACTTCCATGATTTTACATCAAAATTTAGCGGTAAAACGTGTCTTTTCGCTGATTGTTCTGTTTTTGGGACTTTTCGTATTTGCTGGCAGTTTGAATGCCCAACCCGTTACTAGTGCATCTAAAGTTGATGTAACAACGCAGACAGATCGAGAGACCATACTAGCAGGTTCCGAAGTACAGACGGTGGTTCGCATGTCTATCGACGATAACTGGCACATCAATTCCAACCGTCCGACGCTCGAATGGCTTATTGGCACTGTTTTAACATTGGATTTACCTGAAAATGTGCAGGTTGTTGACATCCAATATCCGGCTTATAAAGAATTTGAATTTTCGTTTGCTGAGGGGCAGCCACTGCATGTATATGAGGGAGATGCTCCAATATTCCTGACCTTAAGTATAGACGGGGATGCTCCTTTAGGGCTTTCCGAAATCACTGGAAACTTGCGGGTTCAGGCTTGCGACGACATGACCTGTCTTGCGCCATCCAATATTCCTATTTCGTTTTCTTTTAACGTAACCGATTCTGAAGATGAAGTAAGTGAAGTCAGGGCGGATTTGTTTGATGATTATGTTCCTGGTGACGGCGACTTTGTGACTTTTGATCAGGCTGGCGAGGCTAACCAAATTGCCTCTCTTATTGATGATAGCGGACTACTATGGACGTTTGTAATCATTTTCTTTATTGGATTAGCGTTGAATCTGACGCCTTGTGTTTATCCGATGATTTCGGTTACAGTTTCAATTTTTGGCGGTCAGGATGACTCCAACATTACCCGGGTTTTCTTTAAAGCACTAACCTATGTACTCGGAATCGCCACTATGTACAGTGTACTTGGCGTTGTTGCGGCACTAAGTGGTGGCCTTTTTGGTGGCATACTTCAAAGCCCATTTGTTTTGGCTGGAATCGGGATTTTGTTACTCGGGCTGGCGCTAAGTATGTTCGGCCTTTACGACATTCAGATGCCGTACTGGTTAACGAGTAAGTTGGGTGGACAAAACGCATCCGGATTCATTGGTGTTTACATCTCAGGTTTAGTTGTTGGTGTATTTGCCGCGCCATGTATTGGTCCGCCGATTATCGCCCTACTAGCGTTTGTAGGTGCAAAAGGTGACCCCGTGTTCGGATTCTGGTCGTTCTTTATACTTTCGATGGGACTTGGTTTCCCATACTTGATTTTAGGTACGTTTTCCGGATTATTACAGAAACTGCCCAAATCTGGAGTTTGGATGGTCTGGGTGAAAAAAGTCTTCGGTATTGTTCTCGTAGGAGTTGGTTTGTTCTACCTCGGGCTGGCATTTTTTCCAAAATTCACACCTTGGGTAATTGCAATAACACTATTGGCTGGTGGTATTTATCTCGGATTTATCGAACGAAGTGGTTTGGACAAACTTGGATTCAAATTAACCAAGTGGACAGTTGGTCTTGTTGGTATCATTTTTGGTATAATGATGGTGATGAATCTTCAGAAAGAGGGTGTCGAGTGGGATATGTACACCACTGAAAAGTTTGAAACAGCGATATCTGAAGGTCAGCCTATAGTATTAGATTTCTACGCTGATTGGTGTATTCCGTGTTTAGAACTAGACAGAGTCACGTTTGTTAACCCGGATGTCATTAACGAACTTGACGATTTTGTTCGACTGAAGGTTGATTTGACCAACTTTGATAGCCCCGAATCGGAAGAATTACGTCAACAGTTTAACATTATTGGCGTGCCAACCATTGTTTTCATCGACGTAACCGGTGAGGAAGTCAATCGTGCTCGTGTGACTGGTTTCCTAAACCCGACTGCATTTTTGGAAAAAGTCAGTTTGGTGGATACGGTGCAGCTGGCAGATTAACTATTCCTCAATCAGACTAAGAAGGATATCGTTAAATCAGAAAATTTGGTCGTAATCAACACAGAAGCGAAATAAAATTCACTAGTATTACCCTACCGACAAGCACACCCCAGACACACTTTTTGGGGAAATATCGAATATTCTGAGCATATCTTATTAGTTCGAGGATTTATTTTTAGGGTTGTAGAATACGGCGAGTAAAATGTTTCGACAAGCTTCCTAGCGGTACATACCATTACTTAAATGATGTCCAGGGAAACCGGTCAGGCAGCGGAATATCAAAGTTCATTGTTTCTTTTTTTACCGGGTGCTCAAAAGTTAGTCCAGTTGCAACGAGTGCAATTTGCTGACCAACCTGACTTCCGGAAACATTATATCTCTGATCTCCCCAAATCGGAAATCCAGCCGTACTGCATTGAACTCTAGTCTGATGAGACCTTCCTGTCTCAAGATCAATTGAAATCAAACTCAACCCATTCTCAGCCACGGCTTCTCTCTTAAAACTAAGTACCGCTTTTTTACTTCCGGGCACTTCACGAGTGTGGGCAGTTACCATATTCTTTGAAGTGTCTTTGAGTAACCAATGTTCTAAACTTCCATGCTCGGGTACTTCTCCATTTACAACAGCAAAATATCGCTTCTGAATTTTGCGGGTTCTTACCGAGTCGGCTAACCGTGACGCAGCTTTAGAAGTGCGAGCAAAAACCATAATTCCGGAAACTGGTCGATCTAAGCGCTGAACCATTCCCAAAAACACATTACCGGGTTTGTTGTACTTAACAGAGATGTAGTTTTTCAAGATGGTTTGAAAGTCTTCGTCGCCCGAGTCGTCCAACTGAGTTGGAATATTGGGTGGCTTAACGGCTACGATTAAATGATTGTCTTCGTATATAATTTGAGGCATTAAAAAAGGGTGCTAGCTACGTAATCATGCTTTAGGTCCCTAAAGATACAAGATTTGCGAAACACTCATTTGTTTACTTCGATGCAAATAGTAGTCAGAGCAAGACAAATACCTAATACAAGCCGTAGGTATAAATCAAGTGAAGTTTACACCCGAATCCCTAGATTAGTTGTCTGGAACATGAGTATAAACCCACTTGATTACCTTAACAGTTTATCACTTCACGACCTTCTCTTTGCGAAGTTTCTTCCACGCATAAGCAGCTCCAGCTGCTGCTAGTAGTCCAACCCCGCCATCAATTGGCGCCTGATCCGGAGCCCCCGGCAAAGCTGGCGGAGGCTGAGCAGTTAATATATCCGGAAGAAATAGCATCATACCCGAAATAGCTAAAATTAAAACGATTATTCTGAAAGCATTCATATTCTCTCCTAAGTTAGATTATTTAATTAGTGTCATTTTTCGGGTTAGTACCATTTCGCTGGTTTGAAGTCGATACATGTACACCCCAGAACTCCATAACCGCGCATCAACCGATAATGAATGCCGTCCAGAGGGTAATCTTGATTCAGTCATAACGCCCAGCGATCGACCCAGAATATCAAACACTTCTAAACGTACATCCTGTTCTTTAGCAAGATCAAAACGTATAGTAGTAACCGGATTAAATGGATTCGGATAATTCTGATATAGTTGAGTGTGCTTTGGTAAATCAGTTTCTTCTATACTTGTGTAGGTATCGTCTTTGAGTCTTAGTTTAAACCGATTTGCGTCTTCTGGTTCCTGTTTAATAAATTCATAGCTGGAATTCGTTCGTAGATTTATAATCTCTTCTGTGGTACTATCTAGCAATTCTATCTGCCAATGATCAGGTATACCTGTAGTTTCACTCCAACTAATGGTATAGCCCCCATCGTCTGCTCCTTGCTTAATCTGAATTGGAATTTGAAGTTCAGAGCCAAATATGAATGGACTAGCAAACTGTGCAAGACTGCGATTTTCGTCTGATTGATGATCAAATGACATCTGAGCCGAACCATTCAACGATGGAAGCTTGTCAACTTGATGCAACTCAATATTTGCATCTTCATCATGAATGAAGACTATCTGCGCGGCACGGTCGATTACACCCGATTTATCACCTTTTTGTTCTGACAGCCAAAACTCGATTCTTGGATCAGCCTGAGGGTCTTCTTTGTACAACATGCCTCCGGTTGTTTTTCCACCAACTGGGAATGTGATTTTTGTAGCTGAATTATCTTCTGCATTTTGAAGCATGAATCCTTGTCCAGCAGCTATGATATTATTTACCAATGAACTGTTACTGAGCACCCAGCTTCCTGCAACTTCTTCACCTGAATCAGCGACTCCCGGAGAATCTTGCCAAAACTGAACTACGGGCACGAACTCACCATCAGCTTGCAATTCGCGCACATCAAATGACGTTGAAAATGGATTTCCTAACAGATTCCAGCGATTACCTGTGTCATGAATTGGAACAGTTACATCAAAAAACGGATCTATTCCTTGCATTGAAATAGTTCTGCCTGTTGATATAGGTTCTGAACCAAACTGATCATTATCATAAACATAGATAATAAATCCGTTACCAGACCCTACCCTCTCCGAAAGAGTAAAGGCATTATCGGTATGATCAGGCATCCATTTTTCACCATCGTAGCCTGTGAAAAAGTTCTTTTCATTTCCGTCGCTGTTGTAACCCTGAATCGGACTAATTGTGTTCACATAATCGCTCGAGCCGAACCACACAGGCAACGACCACATTCGCCATCCTGCATCACCTGTGAGCAGTAAGTTTGTCTGTGAGGGAAGCGCCACAACGACATCAGATATCCCAATCTGTCTGTTACCTCCTGATCCGTCGGCGGACTCGGTTTGCCATTTAATAGTAAACTCCTCCCCGTCTTCGATAGACAAATCTTCGACTAACATCTGTATTCCCGGGCTGTCGTTTCCGGAGGATGTTGAGTACGCGAGCGTTGGTTTAACTTCCCCATTAACCGAAACACCCCACCCCGGACTCCGCTCCACCCCCGTCCGCGACACCCACCCATGATACGCCACCATCAACTCCTCAATCGTCGCACCACTCGTATTCACCAACGACAACTCCGCCTCAAACGAAGACATCGCCCCCGAAACCGTAAGCTGATATCCCAAAATACCATCACTTACACGTAAACCACCTGAAGCCCCTACCCCAAAATCACCCCAAATTTCAACATCCGATACCTCCCACTCCACCCCAAGTGGCACCTCACTGCTAAATCCGGCAAAGGTTCCATAATATCCTGAGCCGTCGAATCCCTTCTTGGTTGATACACTCACCGCCGCACTATACCCTGTCCCGGACCCATTCTGAGCATAGGCTCTCGCCAAATATCGGGTTCCTCCCTGCAAACCTGCTACTTCAACGGTTCCGCTTTGCACAGCACCACCAAGCTCAATATCGGTTACTCCTACGCCACCAAGCTCAAATTCACCTCCAGCTGTGGATTCCGCTACAATTATCCCAACTCTGGTCAAACTAGCATTTCCATCAAATAACACTTGAATATCGGAGTTAAACCCCGAGGTCGAAACCCCACTCACTACCGGACTCCCAACCAGGGGTGCCATTTCATCGTCAGATATCGATCGCACAACACCACTTATTATTAAATCATCTATCCTGAATGATCCAGTACCTGTCGTTGTCCTGATTCCACCTGCCCAACCCTGTATTTTTATTTCAACGGAGGTGAGTCCAGTAAAACTGTCCAGATCGTCGTAGCGAATTTCTTTGAGAATGCTATTAGCTAAATTGAAACTACCGAGTTCTGTTGTTCCAATTGTTGCAGCTGTAGCCGACGGACCTGATCCTGTCGAGTACGCATCATAATGAAACGAGGTTATATCAAACTCAAAACCATCGGGCACGGTTAGTGTCAAATAGTAGTATTTAGCGTCTTCTCGTTCTTGCTGAGCCCAACCTCCCGAACTCTGGGCATATGGCGGATTTTCAAATCCGGATGAGGTTAATGTTCCGGTCGAAAGCGTTCCTGTCGATAATTGTAACGAAGAACCTTCAATGAGTAAGGCATTTGAAGAGGGCGTAATTTCTTCATTATCAAAGGTGTAGGTTGCCAGTTGCGCGTGTGACGGTATTGCGGCAAGTACCGGAAACAATAACAGCAACAATAGCTTTACAGTAAGTTGTCTGGACATAGTATTTCTGATTATATGTGAAGTGTTTTATGATTTAGTTTACTATCACTATATAAACAGAGTCGATTTTCGGGAAAATCTTACACTTTTTGCACCGATTTCATACCCGAAATTTGTGCAACACCAGCATCACCCCAACTTTCACCCTATTAAATCAGCTAATACCAAAATGAGATCGGCACAAAACCGGACCTTACTCAATCCCTGAATTATGCCGACCCCATCATTAAATATCCCGATAAATCCGCGAAACTATCAATACCTACGACGGAGAATGTACTCCAACTCCATCATACTAAAAAAGCGTGATTCATCATTCCTTGATGTAGTGCTTGTACGTCATTACAGCCAATTACTCAACATAAATCAACGGCGAAGCTTACACTCCGCCGTCAATCTTCACTAGTTCATCTCAAAGGCCACAAACGCCGTGTTTCGGCCACGAAGTACTTGCAAAAGTATAACTTGTCCTTTCTCTACCGATCCGGCCAATTGATTAAATTCCTCAATTGTGCGAACCGGACGTCTGTTAACACCGATAATTATATCATTCTGTCGCAAATTATTACGGTATGCACGACTTTCTTGGTTAATTTCTGTGACAATTACACCTCGAACATTTGCTTGAACATTTAATTCACGCAGTTTTTCCGGTGTGATTTCAGTCACCGCAAAGCCGGTTCTGTCCCACAATCCACGTGAGCCAGACTGAGCTAGTCTGTCTTCTTCCGTTTGCTTGCCCACAGTGACAGTGAATGAAAGGTTTTCATTGTCACGTTTAACACGTAATCGGATGTCATCTCCGGGCACTTTTGAGGCCACATAAGCCATCATTTGATTCATATTATTTACCCTGCGATTATCAGCCTCAAGAATAACATCACCTTCCTTGAGACCTGCTTTTTCTGCCGGACTTCCCTCCGTTACTTCCGTAATCAACACACCTTCGGGAGAATCCAAATTAAACGCGCGGGCAATAGATTCGTCGATAGCTTGCATCCGAACACCTATAAATCCGCGGTTTACTGTACCGGTTTCGATAAGCGAACGCATGATATTGCGGGCAAGGTTAATTGGAATGGCAAATCCGATGCCTTGAAATCCGCCTGAGCGTGATGCTATTGCGGTGTTAATTCCGACCAATTCACCGTCCAGATTTATGAGTGCTCCACCGGAGTTACCCGGATTAATAGCAGCATCCGTTTGAATAAAGTCTTCCAAATCGAGTAATCCGACCCCGGAACGACCTTTCGCGCTCACAATTCCGCGAGTTACGGTATGAGCCAGGTTTTCGGCGAGCGGACTCCCAATTGCCATTATCCATTCACCGACCCGAAGGGCATCCGAATCGCCCAATGAAATTGCGGAGAAGTTGGTTCCTTCAATTTGAAGCACTGCAATATCGGTTGACGTATCTGCGCCAATTACTTTAGCTGGAAACACTCTGTTGTTCATAAGACGCACATTTACCGTGTCGGCGTTTTGAATTACGTGTGCGTTTGTGATGATGTATCCGTCACTAGAAACGATAACGCCAGATCCTTGTCCGGATAGCTGACGGGTATCTTCCTGAGGGGTTCCGGGCTGACGAAATCCGAAGAAGTCGGCGAACGGATCGAACCTACGCTGACGTACTGTGCGTGAGGTGAAAACAGTAACAACCGTTGGGTTCGCGGCCTCGGCGACATCGACCATAGCATCACTAATATCTCTGAGTGTGCGAATGGGTC
Organism: Balneolales bacterium; assembly: GCA_022565415.1. Lineage (GTDB taxonomy): Bacteria > Bacteroidota > Rhodothermia > Balneolales > HLUCCA01 > HLUCCA01. The sequence continues at coordinate 8,907 of JAIUMT010000059.1, forward strand.
GATCGGCAGGTTTGACCTGATTAGTAGGAGGATCGTTAAGAAATGCGAGTTCTGAGGTGATTTCTTTAGAGTCTGAGGTAGTCTCGGGCGTAAACGGTTGATCCCACATGCGAAGTGAGAGTATCAGAATGAGCACAAAAGCAACTGCTCCGAATTTCTGAATCTGAACTGTCATAGTATTCTCCGATTCTTGGATAATTAGAATGATATGGTTCTGTTTTACAATTGAACCCATAACATTTAGAACGTGATTTTTATTGTGTATCAGTTTGTGAAAAACAACGGTACTCGCTCTAATGATTAATCTGGTCGGATAGTTATTTCGCATCAGTTTGTCAAAAACGACAGTACTCGCTCTAATTGTTAATCTGGTCGAATAGTTATTCCGCATCAGTTTATTTATATTGGTTTATTCGAATAACCGCATAAGCTAATACTATGAATAAATTACTCCTCCTTTTTGAATCATTAGCCGACGAAAACAGACTCCGAATAGTGAACTTGTTACTTTTGTCGCCCGAATTATGCGTCGTTGACTTAGAGCGTGTTTTGAAAATGCCTCAGACAAGAGTTTCTCGGCATTTAAGCTACCTTAGATCGCGCGGACTTGTGACATCACGCAGAAATGGCACATGGATGTTCTACTCACTCGGCGATGCACTTACAGACAACCTCGATTTCAAACATTCGCTTCAACAAATGTTCGCTGGGAATGAACTTTTCCTGAGCGATATCGAACGTTTCCTGGAAGGACTTGATGAAAATTCAATCGCTTCGCTAAAGGATGCAGATGCTGAAATAGTTGAATCAGTTATTGAAAACTGCTGTGCTATTGGTTAGTCTAAGGTCGCGTAAGTCCCTACGGGCTTGACGCTACCTGTATCGCGTTAGAGGTCAGAGTTCTGCCCGGTGTGACTCTGCTCCAGCACGTCGCTTATTACAATTGGCCTTCGCTCGTGAGGGTAAGCGCGCAATCGGCGATATCAACGTAAATATGTAAATAACAGGGAATCAACTTGTTACAGATTAAGCGGCGGGGCATCTGATATAAAGTTTAAGCGTTAATTTTTAGTTAAATCGGTCAATTCACTCGTGCATTTTAAACATCTTTGTATATATTGCGAAGATGAAGAATCAATTATACCCCGCGTTGGCCGGTAGTATCGGGTTTGTCTTAGATAACTTTGCCGCTCCAGCCGCCAACCGTCAAAAACAACTCATCGCTTTAGCCGATTATCTGCGAAATTATCCCCAGAATAGGGATGTCATATTCGTTTGTACGCATAATTCCATAAGATCTCACCTTTCCCAGTATTGGGCCGCAGCCGCTGCCGTCTATTATAATGTTGAAGGTTTCCGATCTTTCTCTGGTGGAACCGAAGCTACAGCTCTACACCCCAATACGATAGATGCACTTCGAGAGTGCTCTTTTGAAATTCGCCTGGCTCAGGAGCATAAAACCAATCCAAAGTACGAGATAAATCTGGGTGGAAGCATTCCATCACTATAAGGATTCTCGAAGAAAATTGGTGAAAGTCCGAATCCTACCAAAGATTTTTGCGCGGTTATGGTGTGCAGCGATGCCGATGAAGGATGTCCTTTTGTACCCGGAGCGACTACCCGTATTTCACTACCCTTCGAAGACCCCAAGTCTTCAGACGGCACTCCTGAGCAAGCTAGAACATACCATCGACGCTCACTGGAAATAGCCCGTGAAATGCTCTGGACTTTCGAACAACTTGCATAAAATACGAAAGGCGTGAGATCATCACGCCTTTCGTTGCACCTATTAATCTTCAAATAAACGCTTTTAACGGCGATTATTTGATTTCTATGTTTCTTGTAACAGCCTTTTCGTCTTTTTCGATCGTTATTTTTAAAATTCCATCAAGAAAAATTGCATTTACATTTTCCCGATTAACATTATCGGGTAACGTGATGGTTCTGCTGAAACTTCCATAGTACGCTTCAACAAGGTGATACTTCACCCCTTGCCGATCTTCAGTAACTTTACGTTCGCCACTGACTGTCAAAAATCTGTTCTCGAGATCAATTTTGATGTCTTCTTTTTTGAGTCCAGGCAGCAATACAGACACTTCATATGATCCTTCTGTTTCTATAATGTCCATTTTCGGGGCAAAAGTTCCCTCCATAGGACGTCGGGTATGAAGTGCCTCATCAAAAAATGTATCGATGAATTCTGAAAAGGTTCTAGGGGCTACGCTTCTGTCGTTGTCTCTTTTGGGACTAAATTTTACGAGTGTCATAATCATTCTCCATTTAAGTACATGGTTGTTGTCATTTGTACTTTTATTTTGGCAAATCCCGTGCCATTGCATTTAAACTGCCATTTTGATATAGCATAACGCATGATTTGTCAGTTGAGGATACTCTTTTGTCATACAACAACGCCATTTTGACACCCTGAACATCGATTCCCTAAAAATAATCGACAAAAAAAATGCCACGTCCCGGATAGAACGTGGCATAAATAATGATTAAAAATCGGTTAGATGGTATCTCTTTTCCGACTAATTTTCCACTCACGGGCAATCAAAAAAGCCATTTCTAGCGCTTGCTCGTAATTCAAACGCGGATCACAATAAGTGAGGTAGTTCTTGCCTAGTCCTTCTTCATTCAGACCATTAGCTCCACCCACACACTCGGTTACGTTACCACCCGTCATTTCCAGGTGAACCCCTCCGAGAATCGTATTCTCACTTCGGTGAACCTCAAATGTTTGCTTGATGTCATCCAATATGTCGTTAAACGCACGTGTTTTGACACCAGAATTAGTTGCATACGTATTACCGTGCATCGGATCACAACTCCACAGAACGTGGAATCCAGCCCGATTCACAGCCCGAATCAATCCGGGAAGATGCTCCTGAACTTTATCTTTCCCAAATCGCGTGATAAGGGTAATGCGCCCCTCCTCCTGATTCGGATTCAAATGTTCAATAAGCTTTAGAATTTCGTCGGTTTCGTACGGAGGTCCTACCTTGACACCAATCGGATTTCGAATTCCACGCATGTATTCCACGTGGGCACCATCCAGCTGACGTGTTCGGTTCCCAATCCATGGCATGTGTGTGCTCAAATTGTAATATCCTGGTTTGTGCGGAACCCGGCGGGTTTGAGCTGCATCGTAATACAAGTTCAATGCCTCATGCGAGGTGAAAAAGTCGACATTTTTCAACGTGTGAACTTTATTCGGAGAAATCGCCTCCACAAAATGAATGGCATGGTGAATCGACTCAACCATTTGCTTGTATTCGGCATAAAACTGGTTTTTCTTCATGAAATCCAGTTCCCAGTACTCGGGGTGGTGCATGTCGGCAAATCCACCACCGTCTGTTAACGAGCGAACAAAGTTTAATGTCATCGATGATTTCTGAAACGCCTCGACTAAACGAGCCGGATCAGCGCGACGAGCGGCTTCATTTGGTTCGAAACTGTTAAATAAATCGCCCCGGTACGATGGCAACTTCAGACCATTTACATTCTCGAAATTGCTGGATCTCGGCTTGGCGTACTGTCCGGCGATTCGGCCAATGCGAGTAACCGGAGTGTTCATCTCGTGAATCAAAATGAAACTCATCTGTAGCAATACCTTTAACAGCTTAACGATATTGTCGGCATTGCATGTATCAAACGACTCGGCACAATCTCCACCCTGCATCACAAATCCGTGACCGTTGGAGGCATCTGCAATTTGAGTTCGAAGTTTTTCGATTTCCCAGGAGGTTACCAAAGGCGGATATCCCTTCAGCTCTTCGTAACGGGCATTTAATTCTTCCTTGGAGTCGTACTCCGGCATTTGCCAGATTTGTTTTTCACGCCATGTGTTGGGCGTCCAGATTTTATTCTTGTCTTCTGTCGCAATCATTTATTAAGTAGATGTATGTTCCCTAACTGTAAGAAGGCTATGCAAAACCGATACGTTGCCCATATCCAGACTTATTGCAAAATAAATCTGCGATTTTATATTTACTCTGGGGTATCTGACGGTGAGCAGCACCAAATGTCAAAGCTTTCTGTAAGCTTGTCAATAAAGCGATATTTGCACTTTTATTCAACCTTATAAGTTAATTGTTTATAGATGAGAAGCGAATGAATTATATTGTAAGCTTGCTCGTTTATCATTATTCCGAATAGACGAGGTTCAAATTTCGGCAAATGGCCACCAAAATACCATAGAAACTGTCCGATTAGAACGATTATACTGAACGATTCGATTTTAGCACTCTTGCATGTATCAAAATATCATCATACGCGGCGCCCGCGAGCACAATCTACAGAATATTGACATCGACATTCCCCGCGACAAGCTTGTTGTAATTACCGGACTTTCGGGTTCCGGTAAGTCGTCGTTGGCTTTTGATACCATTTATGCGGAAGGTCAGCGCCGGTTTATGGAATCACTCTCGGCTTATGCCCGGCAATTTTTGGGGATGATGGAACGCCCCGATATTGATTTCATCGACGGACTCTCGCCTGTTATCTCCATCGACCAAAAGACGACCAACCGAAATCCGCGATCTACAGTCGGCACCGTCACCGAAATTTATGATTTTCTTCGGTTGCTGTACGCCCGAGTTGGCACACCGTATTCCTATGCCAGCGGACGAAAAATGCAGAAGCAGACGGCAGAACAGGTTATTGAATCCATCATGCGTCTGCCAGAAGGCACCAAAGCCTACTGTTTGGCTCCGGTTGTGCGCGGACGAAAGGGGCATTACCGGGAGCTGTTCGACCAAACCATGAAACAGGGCTTTATTCGGGTGCGCGTAAACGGCGAATATC
>JAIUMT010000060.1 GCA_022565415.1 Balneolales bacterium
AATTCACCAAAAAACTCGGTTATATCCTCGAATTCTTTGATAAAAGCCGCTTTGTCTGCGTTTTGTACCATTTTTGCCAGGCGCTCGTGATGACCCATAAACTGAATCAACAGTTTCTGCCGCTCTTCGTTTGCGAAAACGATATCGGCATAAAGTTCGGCATCCTGAGCGAAGATTCGGCCTGTCATCATGAGTTCGGCGCGGTAAATCGGCGACGAAAAATGCAGAATCTCTTCCGGTTTGAGGTCGAATTCTTTCATAAACGAGCCGTGCAGCAGTGCCACAAAGTGACGTAAGCCCTGAACCATGTGCATTATTCGGTCGTGACGCTCCGGATCGGCCACGAGCAATCGCATTCCCCACAGCTGAAACTGGTTCAAAACCCAGGTGTAATTGTCCTCATCGCGGCCATGACTGTAAATCATGAGCTGTTTCGACAAGTTTTGCACGTCTGGCCCGTGCATGGGGTGAAGTCCCAAAACCGGACCTGTGTGCGACTCCAGCATCGCGGCCAACGCGTCTTTTTTATTACTGGTGAAATCCGCCAGAATCGCTTTCTGAGGCATATATTTCGCAGCCTGACGTACAACGGCCACCGTTGCATTAATCGGAACGGTGATAATCACAAGATCTACATCCGAAAAAAGTTTTTCGGCTTTGTCCCAGTCGTTTTTGTCGAGAATTCGAACATTGTGCCCACTAGCGCTGAATAAATTGCTGTACTGAATACCCATTCCGCCGCCGCCACCGATCATCAAAATGGTTTTTGCATGCGTGGTTGCACTTGGAAACTCACTAGTCGATTGACTCGCCCGACTTGAACTCATAATCATGCGAAGGAAATCCTCAGCCCAGTCGGGGTCCATTTCGCGTTTGATTGCCATCTCCCGAAACGATTGGATTTTGTTATCCTCGCGGCCGGCCACATATATCGGCAGTTTTTTCTGGATTTTGGTAAGCAGCACACCTTTCACAACTTCGCTGCGTTCTCGTAATAAATCCAGAATTTGCTCGTCGATTTCGTCTATACGTTCTCGAAATACCGATAATGAAGGTTCTGACTTTGGCATGATTTCGTTAGTTTGTGTGTTTCTATCCCTAAGCTTACTATTTTCTGGAGATGGCAGATGATGGTCGGGGCATCGTTTTCGTTGAAGCACAGCGATCAATATGTCGATTCCATCCGTCTAACTGCAGAAGTTACATAAATTCACGTTTTATAGCGTCCCAATATGTCCGATTTTGAACTTATTTCGCCCTTTTCTCCCGCCGGAGACCAACCCCGTGCCATCGAAGAGCTCACAAACGGACTAAACCGCGGCGACAAACACCAAACCCTGCTCGGAATCACCGGATCGGGCAAGACCCGAACCATCGCTTCTGTCATTCAAAATAATGGCAAGCCTACCCTGGTGATGAGTCATAACAAAACGCTTGCCGCCCAGCTTTATCGCGAGCTAAGTGACTTTTTCCCCAACAACTGCGTCGAGTTTTTCATCTCGTACTACGATTATTATCAGCCCGAGGCCTACCTCATCTCCCAGGATAAATACATCGAAAAGGACCTTTCCATCAACGATGAGATCCAGCGACTTCGATTGCGCGCCACGAGTTCCCTGCTTTCCGGACGAAAAGATGTGATTATTGTATCGTCGGTGAGTTGTATCTATGGTATTGGTAGTCCTAGCGAGTACGCGAAATTGATAGTGAACCTGAATGTGGGGATGTCTATTCCTCGAAATACCCTACTTTATGACCTCGTTGAGCTGCATTACACCCGCAACGATATAGAGTTTAAGCGGGCCGTTTTTCGCGTTCGCGGCGATGTCGTTGATGTGTATCCGGCTTATAGCGATCAGGGTCTGAGAATCACGTTTTGGGGTGAAGAGATCGAGGAACTTGCACTTATCGATCCCGACACTGGCAAAATCATCGAAAAAGTGAATCAATTCGTGATTTATCCTGCCTCCCACTATGTGACGAGCAAGGATCGTCTGGCCGAGGCTGTCAACCACATTCGCGATGAACTTGTTTGGCGACTCGATGTTTTAAGGGCTGAGGATAAGTTTTTAGAGGCGCATCGGCTCGAACAACGCACGCATTTCGACCTCGATATGATTCAGGAAATCGGCTATTGCTCGGGTATCGAGAACTATTCGCGTTATCTGGCCGGACGCAAGCCCGGCGAACGTCCCTATTGTTTGATGGATTACTTCCCCGATGACTACCTCTTGGTTGTGGACGAGAGTCATCAGACCGTACCGCAAATCGGCGCAATGTACGGAGGCGACCGTTCGCGAAAACTGGCGCTTGTTGAGCATGGATTCCGACTTCCTTCGGCCATGGATAATCGTCCACTCACGTTTGAAGAGTGGCAAACGATGGTGAATCAGGTGATTTATGTGAGCGCCACACCGGCAGATTACGAGATGGAACAGTCGGAGGGTGTGTTTGTCGAGCAGGTTATTCGTCCGACGGGTCTGATGGAGCCTGAGATCGAAGTGCGTCCACTTGCCAACCAAATTGACGACCTCATCGAGGAAATACGGCAGCGTATTGCCGTTAAAGACCGAATTTTGGTGCTTACGCTTACCAAGCGAATGAGTGAAGAGCTGGCCGAATATTTGAAGAATCTCGGGATTCGTGCCGCGTATATGCACAGTGAATTGGATGCTATTGAGCGAATTGAGGTGCTTTACCGGTACCGTCGAGGCGATTTTGATGTTCTGGTTGGAATTAACCTGTTGCGGGAGGGTATTGACATTCCGGAGCTCGGCCTTGTTGGAATTCTGGATGCCGATAAAGAGGGTTTTTTGCGCTCGAAGACGTCGCTAATGCAGATTGCGGGTCGTGCGGCTCGAAATGTGAACGGAAAAGTGATTATGTATGGTGATAAAATTACCGACAGCATGAAGTATGTGATCGACGAGACCAACCGCCGAAGGGAAATTCAGCGCGAGTACAATAAGGAGCATGGAATTACGCCGACAACTATCGCTAAAGAGTTGAAACCATTGGTCGATCCGTCGCTTATTTCCAACAAAGCGGTATCTTTTGATGATGAATATTCGCAGGGAGGTCAGCCAATTGAGGTGATACAGGCCGCGGAAGATGGAATTCATTACAAGGCGAATCCGGCGATGAAGGAAGTCGTATTTGAGAATCCCGAGAAGTTTTTGGAGTATTTACAGGATGCGATGATGACTGCCGCCCGGAATCTCGAATTCGAGGAGGCTGCAAGAATTCGGGATCAAATTGAAAAACTGAAAAAAGAAATTTCACATTGAGTTTTATGGACAAATCTGATAAACCAAGCACGTTCAACAACACCGTTGCGTACGTTAAAAGCTTCATCAAGGATAAAAATGTGGCTTCAGTAACGCCAACCGCTGCCAATGTGGTGCGACAGATTTGCGACCGAATCGATTTCAGCAAGGATATCACCGTGGTTGAGTACGGCGCCGGAACGGGTGTTTTCACATTTGAGATTCTCGCGCGAATGACTCCCGGATCGCGGTTGTTAACATTCGAGACCAATCATGAACTGGCAGCTCGATTAATGAACACATCCGACAGTAGATTAATTGTAACCGAGGAAAGTGCTGAATTGGTTGGTAAGATTATGCGCGAAAACGACCTTTCAGACGCGGATTACGTGCTTTCGGGCATTCCCTTTTCGTTTTTGGATCCGATACTTCGGGTGAACCTTGTGAAAAATACGTACCAATGTTTGGCAGTTGGTGGTGAGTTTTTGGCATATCAGGCTTCCTGGCTCATGAAAGACACTATTACCGAGGTTTTTGGCAACATGGAAACCGATTCCTACTTGATGAACCTCCCGCCGATGTTTTTGATGCAGGCGAAAAAGGTTGGTTAGATGTCGTAGGTGACAAAATTGCTGAAACTATTCAAATGCACCTGAGAGTCTAGATGCCGAAAGTCAAAAAGCGCACAGTCCCCATGAGCGCGATACGTTGGTAAGGCTTTGCATACGAATTTCTACCTATACTCTTTTAGTAAGTACAACCGGACGATTAGATATCGTACGTAATTGTGACCGGCACATGATCCGACATGTTGAGCTCTCTTTCGATAATTGCGTCGACTTTCTTGTCGGCCAGTTGCTTGTTGGCCAAATGATAATCGATACGCCAACCTTTATTTCGGTCTTTGGCTCCAGCGCGATAGGTCCACCAGCTGTACACGTCTGTTACACCGGGATGATGTTCGCGAAATACGTCAACGTACCCGCTCGATAAGAATTTTGTAAACCACTCTCGCTCTTCGGGCAGAAATCCGGATGTTTTCTTGTTCGCAACCGGATTGTGAATGTCGATTTCGGTGTGTGCAATGTTGAAATCCCCGCAAAATACGAGTGGAGTGTCTTGTTTGAGCCGATCTTGGGCAAAATGAAAAAACGCATCTAGAAACTGCATTTTGAGGTCCTGACGAACACCACCGCTTGTGCCACTCGGAGCATATATCGAGTAAATATCGACACCTTTAATGCGGGCTCTCAAAACCCGGCCTTCTGAATCGACCCAATCCAACCCCATACCCTCTTCCATCTCGTCGGGAATTTCTTTGGAAAGAATGGCGACACCTGAATATCCCTTTTTCTCGGCTGGCAAGTAAATCTGATGGTAGTCCAGGTCGGCGATTTCTTGCGGAATCTGAGCCTCATCGGCCTTTATTTCCTGTAAGCAAATTACATCGGGCTGTGTTTCGTTAACCCATTCGCAAAAACCTTTCCGTTGGGCCGCACGGATTCCATTTACATTATAACTGGCAATTTTAAGCAAGAGTCTGTTTTTAATCGTTAAAAATTCAGTTGCGATTATCGGCCAACCGCTCGTTCGACTTTTGAAGCACGCTTTCGATAACCTCATACGATACATCTGCGAACCATTTTCCGGCAGGTGTTTCATAAAAAGCTACGTATTCTTCGAGCTCGCTGTCGGATACATCCCGATAAGTAAATAGATTCATTGCATGCGTGATATTCTGATACATGGTCATCAGTTCACCCATGATGGTCGTACGCATTTGGGCAATTCGGTTGTTCGACAACTGTTTGTCTGCCTCGAGATGTGGATTTATCGTGCGGATGAGCGACAAATACATGTCTGTGATGATGGAAACCAGATAATATGTGGCTTCAGTGCTAGTTTCGAGTCGGTTAAGTAGCTCGAGACGAGACTCCGAAGGCGGATTAAACTCCATTTCCTGGAAATAAGCATCTCGTTTTTCAAAGGTTACATCATCATTAGAATCCATTTCTAGCTCGTTCATTTTCTGCGTAAGCGGTTCTTGGAGCCAATCGACGACGATTTTTATATTTTCGCTATCTATGTTTTCGAGTAAATACGTACGTGCATCTTCGACAAGGGTGTCGGGATCGAACGCGGTTATGATTTCATCGCGGACCTGGTCACGTGCATGCTCTGGAACTAACTCGATTTCATCTTCGAACTGGCTCAGAATAATGCTCTGAAGTTCGCGAATTTGAGCTTCCAAACCAGATAACTGAAAAAAAGCCTCCACCGATTCATTCTGCTCGTCTGATTGAGCCTGAAGTTGCGTAACGGGTAAACACAGAATTAGTGAAAAAAGTAGAAGGCCGAAATATTTCATAAGTTATTTTGAGATTATTTTGCCGAATTTGCGTTTTCCGACTTTTAGTACAAACTCTTTGCCTGTTTCAAACGTGATTTCAGCTTGTGGATCGGTAACCTGATCACCATCAATAGATACACCGCCCTGTTGTACCAATCGGCGGGCTTCGCCGTTGCTCGGGGCAAACTTGATAGACGAAATCAATTGAATCAGCTTAATCGTTTCACCAGACTCAAATTCGAATTCAGGTAAATCATCTGGGATTTCTTTGTTGATTACGGTTTGCTCGAAGTGCTCACGGGCTTTTTGAGCCTCATCGTCGCCGAAATATAGAGCCGTAATAGCTAACGCAAGGTCGTGCTTTGCATTGCGTGGATCTTTCTGAGATTTGGCTTTGATGGCGGGAAGTTGGTCGAGAGAAACATCGGTAACCAGTTCGAAATAGTCGTAAATGAGCGCATCCGGAATGGATAAAGCTTTGCCATACATGTTATTGGCTGTTTCGTCGAGTCCGATGTAGTTATCGTACGACTTGCTCATTTTGTTGGTACCGTCTGTGCCAACCAGCAACGGCATCATCAGACAAACCTGTGGATCTTGTCCGTCTTCGCGCTGAAGCTGCCGGGCGACGAGTAAGTTGAATTTTTGATCGCTACCACCGAGTTCTACATCCGATTTTAGGTGAACGGAGTCTTGTCCCTGAGCCAGTGGGTATAAAAATTCGTGTAGGGAAATGGGTTCGTTCGACTCGTATCGTTTCGTAAAGTCATCACGCTCAATCATTCGCGCTACGGTGAACTTCGACGCCAAACGAATCACATCTTCGAATTTCATAGTGCCGAGCCAGTCGGCGTTGTAAACGATCTCTGTTTTGTCTGGATCCAGAATTTTGGATGCCTGGTGGAAATAGGTTTCGCCGTTTTTGCGAACATCTTCTTTGGTAAGCGACGGACGGGTTTTGTTAGCGCCGGATGGATCACCGATCATGCCGGTAAAATCGCCAATAATGAGAATGCAATGATGACCTAAATCCTGAAATTGGCGCATTTTGCGCAGAATAACCGAGTGACCTAGGTGAAGGGCGGGGCGGGGTGGGTCGCAGCCCAATTTAATTCGAAGTGGGGTGTTCGTTTTGAACGACTTTTCCAGCTTTTCGATTAGCTCATTTTCGGGCACGATTTCGACTGTGCCGCGTTTAATAATTTCGAGCTGGTCCTTTACAGGTAAAAATGCCATAAATATTAGTTATCTAACTCGTTTAAATCTTTAAATGGATTATTTCTTTCGATAAATGTGCCGGCTTCATCTGCAAATGAGGTAATACCAGGAAACACGATAGCCACAAAATTGTATGTTGATGGAGCCACGGGCACAACATAAGAGTACAAAAAGGAACTTCTTTGGGCTTCGACCGATGGTTTGTTGAATCCAGCAAGTAACAAAAACACAACTGACAGCAAAAGAAGTGCTTTAAAGGTACTGAAAACGCCCCCCATCATCATATTAAAAGTGGATAAAAACACAACTTTAATGAAGCTATTAACTGCTTTAATAACGATGTGTACCAAAATGATGAAGATGACATAGATCATGATGAAAGCTACCAATGGTACTCCGGCGCCGGTGAATCCGAAGATGCTGGACAGCGATGATCCGACCTCTTCCATGTAAGTGAATGAAAGAAAAATGGCAACGACCTGACCAACAAGAGCCAGCACTTCGTGGGCAAAGCCGTTTTTCATTCCCTTGATGAACATTGCAGCGAGGGGAATAGCAATAATTAGGTCGACGTAGCTGAATGGCATGATTTGATACCTGGATAAGGATAAGAGTGTTTAATATCCATTTGAGAACTCTATTATCCGGCTAGATGTTCCTTCACTACCTTGTTTACCTGGGCTCCATCAGCTTTTCCTTTTACTTTTGGCATGAGGGCGCCCATCAGTTTGCCCATATCTGCTGGTGATGAAGCACCTACTTGATCGGCAACCTGGGTAACTATAGTGCGAATTTCTGATTCCGTCATCATTTTTGGCAGGTACGAATCGATGATTTCCAGTTCGTATCGCTCGACAGAAGCAAGATCTTCGCGGGATGCGTTTTCATATTGAGTTAGCGAGTCGCGGCGTTGTTTCGCGGCTTTCATCAGAACCTGAATAACCTCTTCTTCCTTAAGCTCAACAGCGCCGCCTCCGGTTCTCATGCTGATTTCTTTTTCCTGAAAGGCTGCTTTGAGAGAGCGCAGAACGGTAGCTTTGTCGCCATCGCGCGATTTCATTGCCGTTTTGAGGTCGGCTAAAATAGTTTGGTATGTACTCATGACTTATATGATAATGTGGATATTACGATAAAATAGCAAAATTGGCGTTAGCTCTTGCATTTTTTGGTCAGTCACCCTGAATTTCAGGCAAAAAAAAAGGCCACAACGAATTGAGGCCTTTTTACATAACAATATACGCTACGCAAAGCGATATGTAATTTTGAATTACTTAGCGGCGTTGATGAAGTCGTTAACTTTATCAGCGTCGATAGTAGCTTCACGGTAGGAAATTGTTCCTCTGGGTGATTTCTCAGAGATAATCACCTTAGCCATTTTGCGTTGAGCAAGTTTAGCTGCAACTACTTTATCACCGAATGTCTGCTTCTTTGCCATGGAACTAACCTAAATTATTTAATCTCTTTGTGAACCGTGTGCTTGCGAAGTTGTGCATTATACTTGCGCAATTCCAGACGGGTGGTGGTGTTTCTACGGTTCTTCATCGTTACGTAGCGAGAAGATCCTGGTTTTTCAGTACACTCAAGAATTACCTGAATGCGTACGCCTTTAGCTTTAGCCATATCAGATTATTACTCCTTTCTTTAGTGTACCTGCGGCTGTTGCTTGCTTAAGCACAGCTGAGATACCGTTCTTGTTAATGGTACGAAGTGTCTTAGAAGTAACCTTCAGGGTAATCCATCGGTCTTCTTCTGGAATATAGAAACGCTTCTTCTGCAGATTCAGATGAAAGCGGTGCTTCGTTTTGTTGTTAGCATGTGATGAACGGAAACCATTTAATGCTTTGGCTCCCGTAATATCGTCTCTGCGTGCCATTGTATTTGATTGTAAATTGTATGTGTTTTACGAAAGACTACAAATATAAGTCTTTCTATGCATTTACACAACATATTTCGCAGTTATCCACATCGTACCCACACAAAAAGATATATCGTCTTTTTTCGTATAATATCTGCTAATTAGAATAATTACCGTTATTTTGTCTGTACGACTCCAAAATCTAAAAAGGCAGACAATACCCTAACTTGCGCTAATTTTGCCTTAATGGGGTTAAATCAAATGCGTTTAAGAGCAAATCTCAACTAATAGTCAACCCTATTATATATGTTAAATCAGAAACCTTCTGAATACAAGGCTTCCAATATTCAGGTTCTGGAAGGATTAGAGGCTGTACGAAAGCGTCCCTCCATGTACATCGGTGATACCGGCCAACGCGGTTTGCACCACCTAATCAATGAAGTCGTAGATAATTCAATCGATGAAGCCCTCGCTGGTTACTGCGATTATGTTACTGTCACTATTAACGAAAATGGCTCCTTACGGGTAGAAGATAACGGTCGAGGTATTCCCGTTGATATTCACGAAAAAGAGGGCATCCCTGCTGTAGAGCTTGTTTTAACCAAACTTCATGCTGGCGGTAAGTTCGATAAAGATTCTTACAAAGTATCCGGCGGACTCCACGGCGTTGGGGTTAGTTGCGTTAACGCTCTTTCTACCATTTTTGATGTAGAGATTCACCGCGACGACCATATTTATACCATGGGATTCGAGCGAGGTCATACTACACGTCAGCTTGAGACCGTGGGAGATACTTCCAAAACCGGTACAATTATTACGTTTACTCCCGATCCCGAGATTTTTACTCAGTCGGTCGAGTTTAAATTCGACATTATTGTTAACCGAATGCGGGAGCTCGCTTTCCTGAATCCGGAAATTACTATTGAAGTTATCGATCTTCGCGAGGAAGAACCCTTAAAAGAGGTCTTCCACTATGATGGCGGTGTTAAAGACTTTGTGAAATTCCTCGATGAAAATCGCGAACCTTTCATGTCTGAGCCGATCTTCATCCATAGCGAGACCACCGAAGTGCCTATGGCGATTGCGATTCAGTATAATCGCTCCTATTCCGAGAATGTTCACTCGTATGTGAACAACATTAACACGCATGAAGGCGGAACGCACGTTTCCGGTTTTCGTCGTGCTTTAACACGCGCCCTGAAGAACTACGGTGAGAAAAACAACATCATTAAAGGTAAAATTACCATTTCTGGTGAGGATTTCCGTGAAGGACTAACCGCTGTAATTTCTATTAAAGTTGCAGAGCCTCAGTTTGAGGGTCAAACAAAGACCAAACTTGGTAACTCTGAAGTTCAAAGCCTCGTCGAAATAACACTTTATGAGAAATTGAACGAGTACCTGGAGCAAAATCCTAAGATTGCTCGCTCTATTCTGGATAAGGTTGTTCTTTCTGCCGAAGCCCGCGAAGCAGCTCGAAAAGCTCGTCAGTTGGTTCAGCGTAAAGGCGCTCTAACGGCAGGCGGACTCCCTGGAAAACTTGCCGATTGTTCGATCAACGATCCGGAGCATTGCGAAATTTATCTTGTTGAGGGTGATTCTGCCGGTGGATCTGCGAAATCAGGTCGAAATCGAAGTTTTCAGGCCATCCTCCCCCTCCGTGGTAAGATTTTGAACGTAGAAAAAGCCCGCATCAACAAGATTCTCGAAAACAACGAGATTCGGACTATGATTACGGCTTTAGGCGTCGGAATTGGTCACGAAGAGGAATCCGACGTATCGAAAGTTCGCTATCACAAGATCATCATTATGACGGATGCGGACGTTGATGGATCTCACATCCGAACGCTGTTGCTCACGTTCTTTTACCGGTACATGCCTCAGCTAATCGAGAACGGATACATTTATATCGCGACTCCGCCACTGTACAAGATTACGCAGGGTAATAACATCGAGTATGCATGGGATGATGAAACCCGCGATTCCATTCTGAAGCGAATGAAAAAGAACACCACTCGTAAAATTGAGCTTTCTCGTTATAAAGGTCTTGGTGAGATGAACCCAGATCAGTTGTGGGAAACGACAATGGATCCTGAAACGAGAACACTTCAGCAGGTAACCATCGAAAGCGCCACCGCTACAGACAAATTGTTCTCCGTACTTATGGGCGATGCCGTTGAACCACGTCGTGAGTTCATCGAACGCAACGCGAAGTACGCTAAACTTGATATTTAACTAACTGATTCTATAGAAGATGGCTGATAAAATTATACCAATAACGCTCGAAAGTGAAATGCAATCGTCGTACATCGATTATTCGATGTCGGTTATTGTCTCGCGGGCGTTACCAGATGTTCGAGACGGATTAAAACCTGTTCACCGGCGTGCTTTGTACGGAATGAGTGAATTGGGCATGTTGCACAACCGTTCTTATAAGAAAAGTGCGCGTATTGTTGGTGAAGTTCTTGGTAAATATCACCCGCATGGTGACACTGCCGTTTATGATACCATTGTTCGTATGGTTCAGGAGTTTTCGTTGAGGTATCCGCTAGTGGATGGTCAGGGTAACTTCGGATCGGTTGATGGTGACTCTGCAGCTGCTATGCGTTACACCGAAGTTCGTATGAAACGCATCTCAGAAGAATTGCTTTCTGATTTGAACAAGAACACGGTTGATTTCCAACCTAACTTCGATGATACCCTTACCGAGCCGACTGTTTTACCTGGCATGGTTCCGAACCTGCTGATAAACGGGTCTTCCGGAATTGCCGTAGGTATGGCCACAAATATGGCTCCGCATAACCTTACCGAGGTTGTTAATGGAATCAATGCCTATATAGAGAATAACGATATCGAAATTCCAGAGCTCATGAAGCATATCTCCGCGCCGGATTTCCCGACGGGTGGTATTATTTATGGGTACGAAGGTGTGAAAGACGCCTACACAACTGGTCGCGGTAAGGTTACACTTCGCGCGTTGGCTTCTGTAGAAGAGTTACGAGGTAACCGTGAGCAAATCATTGTCACAGAACTACCTTACCAGGTTAACAAAGCACAGCTAATTATTAAAATCGCTGAGCTTATTCACAATGAGAAGCTTACCGAAATCGCCGATGTTCGGGATGAATCTGATCGTGAAGGGATGAGAATGGTAATCATTCTTAAGCGTAACGCGGTTCCTAGTGTGGTACTGAATCAGTTGTACAAGTACACACAGATGCAGACTACGTTTGGTATTATCAACCTGGCGCTTGTTAAAGGTCGTCCGAAGGTAATGCACATCAAGGAATTGATTAAGCACTTCGTTGATCACCGAATTGAAGTCATCATCAGACGAACTCTGTATGATTTAGACCAGGCTGAGGCTCGTGCGCACATTTTGGAAGGACTCAAAATTGCAATCGATAATCTAGACGATGTTATTAAAACGATCCGGGCTTCTAAGAATGTTCCGGAAGCAAACGACAGTTTACGACGCAAGTACGGACTTACTGATCTTCAGGCTAAGGCCATTCTGGACATGCGTTTACAGAAACTTACCGCTCTCGAAAGAGACAAAATTGATCTAGAATATCGCGATATTTTGGATCAGATTGCTGAGTATCGTCGCATTCTTTCAAACCGGGAGGCACAGCTTTCGATTATCAAAGATGAGCTGATTGATTTGCGCGACCGATACGGCGATAAGCGTCGTACGCAGATTGTTTACTCAGCTGAGGATTTCAGTATTGAAGACATGATTGCTGATGAGGACGTTGTTGTAACGATTTCCAACACCGGATACATTAAGCGAACACCTGTTAGCGGGTATCGACGTCAAAAACGTGGCGGAACCGGTTCTCGGGGCGCAACTACGAAGGATGAAGAGTACATTGAGCATCTGTTTGTGGCCACAAATCATAATTACATCCTCTTCTTTACCGAGAAAGGTAAATGTTATTGGATGAAGGTTTATGAGATTCCTGAGGGAACCCGTCTAAGTCGCGGACGTGCCATTGTGAACCTCATACAGATCGACAAAGATGATCGCGTGAAGACGTTTGTACCGGTTAAAACGCTCGATGATGAGAAATACATCAAGAGCCACTCCATTATTATGGGAACCAAGAAAGGCGTCGTTAAGAAAACAACTCTTGAGGCATATAGTCGTCCGCGTCGTGATGGAATTATTGCCATCAACGTAGATGAAGGAGATCATTTACTCGAAGCCAGACTTACCGATGGTAGTAGTACGATCATTTTGGCGGCTAAGAATGGACGTGCGATTCGATTAAAGGAGTCAGATGTTCGGGATATGGGTCGAAATACGCGCGGTGTGCGTGGTATTAACCTGGATCTTGATAAAGATGACGAGATGGTTGATATGGTTGTTGTCAAAAACATCCACGAAACTACGGTTCTGGCTATTTCTGAAAATGGATACGGAAAACGGTCTCAGGTTCAGGATTATCGCGAGCAATCGCGTGGCGGAAAAGGTGTTATTACCATGAAGATCACGTCTAAAACAGGTAGTTTGATTGCGCTTAAGGAAGTTTCTGACTCGGATGACCTTATGGTTATAACCAAAAAAGGTAAGATTATCCGAATGCATTGTAAGGATATTCGCTCTATGGGAAGAAACACCCAAGGCGTTAGAATTATCAGACTTACTACCGACTATAAGATTGGCGGAGTTACCAGAGTTGTCAAAGATGAGGACGAAGCTGAATTAGAAGAGAAGCTTGGTATTTCTGATGACAATGGATCTAATGATCCGACTGGTGAAACACCTGATCAGGCGCAGCTTGATTTAGGTGATGAAGATTAAGTAATTG
>JAIUMT010000061.1 GCA_022565415.1 Balneolales bacterium
ATTTTCGGATTCGTAAATGGTCTGGCCATCATCATTTTTATGTCGCAGATAAACGAGTTCAAAACCTCGTAAGGCGATTGGGTAGCGGGAACTACCCTGTACACACTGGCCGGACTGGTATTCCTGACCATGCTCATCATTTGGGGTCTGCCCAAAATCACCAAAGCTGTGCCTCCATCATTAGCCGCGATTTTAGTGGTCTTCGGTGTGGTAGCGGCCTTTGGAATCGACACCCGAACCGTGGGCGACATTGCCTCAATCCAAGGTGGATTTCCGCCGTTTCATATTCCGATGGTACCATTTACCATGGAAACATTCATGCTGATTTTGCCCTATGCGGCGATTGTGGCAGCAGTTGGACTCATCGAGAGTTTGCTAACCCTCAATATTATTGATGAAATCACCGAAACACGCGGACGAAGTAACAAAGAAGCCGTAGCTCAGGGAGCAGGTAACATTTTATCCGGATTTTTCTCTGGGATGGGTGGTTGTGCCATGATTGGTCAGAGTTTGATCAACGTATCCTCCGGTTCTCGCACGCGGATTGCCGGAATTGTGGCAGCTGTGACTTTACTTATTTTCGTAATGTTTGGCGCCGGATTAGTAGAAATGCTTCCGATGGCCGCGCTGGTCGGACTTATGATCATGGTTGCCATTGGTACGTTTGAGTGGGCAAGTTTGCGAACCTTCACCAAAATGCCCCCATCCGATATCTTCGTGATGGTGTTAGTGACTTTGGTAACGGTATTGCTTCATAACCTGGCGTTGGCTGTAATACTTGGGGTTATCATTGCGGCGCTGGTATTTGCCTGGGACAACGCGAAGCGAATTCGTGCCCGGAAACACATCGATACCGAAGGCACGAAACACTATGAGATTTATGGTCCGTTGTTCTTTGGATCGGTTCAGGTATTCAACGAAAAGTTCGACATTCTGGATGATCCTGAGAAAATCGTGATTGATTTCAAAGAGAGTCGGGTTGTGGATATGTCGGCCATTGAAGCCTTGAATAAAATCACCGAGCGGTATCACAAGCAGGGCAAAAAAGTGTACCTGAAGCACCTCAGCAAGGATTGCCGCAAGCTATTGAAAAACGCCGAAGACATTATTGAGGTGAATGTGATGGAAGATCCGACGTATAAAGTGCTGGTTCCAGATAGTAAACTCACGAAGTAATTTTTAAAGGCGATCCGTTCGCATTCGGGCTGATGCGCGCTTCGCGTGTGTTGGCTTGAGGGAGTTCAGTTCACCCTTTCGGATGTCACAGGCCTGGCGAATACTATAAAGAAGTTCGTCTTTCATTTAATTGCTCCGCAACTAGGTCAATCCAAAATTTCAGTTGGTCCGACAAAATAGTAAATCAAGATAAAGTCATTAACGCAGTAAGAGCTGTGAAAATCGAGAATAAATATACTTGTCCAGAGTAGCAAGAAGTCGTATTTTTGAAATCTGTATTTAACCGATTTAGTTCTGAAATTTCAGCCTTGAGACATGATTTGAAATTTTCAAATTCAACTGAGGGTAACGATTATGAATTAATCGGATTGAAGACAACTATCGGGCCCATAGCTCAGCGGTTAGAGCAGTCGACTCATAATCGATTGGTCGGGGGTTCAAATCCCTCTGGGCCCACTTTTTTGTAAGCAAAACGCCGTTTCTTTCACAGAAATGGCGTTTTCTGTTTAATGGGGCCCCCTTTTGTAAGGCCCGTAAAGGCCGGTTTCATCTCATCTTCTAATCAACCTTGCTCTGATTAACTTTAAGAATCCAGAAACCTCTGGTTCCTCCTTTTCTTTCCAGTACTCCTCTCTCTTTTAGTGCATCTATGTGTCCTTGAGCGGCAGAAACATTTATACCAAGCTGTTTAGCAAGTTTCCGTTTACTTATCTTGTTGTTTCCTATTATAATTTCAAGAATCTCTCTTTGCCTATCGGTAAGCTCATCTGTTGAGTTTCCACCTTCACCTATTGGACCACCTATTGGACCACCGATTGGACCACCGATTGGACCACCTTCAGGAACCTTAAATATTGTAACCTGAATGCCACCGTCTTTTTCAATAATCTCAGGTTCAGGGAGTTGAGATTCTTTGCAAGCGTTAATAATCTTCAGTGTACCACGCCCCCAAGTATCAATATAACCCGCTTTGAAGCAGACGTCGGCAATTTTGGGATTTCTGGGCCTTGAGTTATGTTCCGATTTCAAACTATCGATATCTAGTCCTTGGGGTAAAAGTCCTTCGTTCCAAATAGAAAGCTTATTATCAAAAATACGTATCTGGATTGCTGCACCCATGTAGGATTTATGCACCAGGGCATTCAAGAGCATTTCACGAAGTGCTGCTACGGGGTATTCATCTTTTTCAACACGGTGCATTCCTACAAATTCAACGGGACGTGTCAGGAATTTATAATTGAGTTGTACCTGAACTTCATTAAGCAAATAAATAAGATTACCATCCAAAACCTCCTGAAATTTTAAATCCGAACTATCTGATCCGAATCGACCAATTTTCACTGTGATGTTGGGATAGAAGCGACCGGGGTCTTTTCCAAAAAGAATGATGGCAGCACGCTTTAGCTTGTCACCTTCAACCAATCGCAGTTTATCTAAAAACTGAACTGTTGATAAACCCGAAGTATCTGGTAACCGAGCTTGCAGTTTGCTGTCCTCAATGAACGTTTTGATGCTCTGCTTATCAATATCCGCAATGCTTGCTCCTGCTTCAATAACATCATCCCAGGTCTTTCCCGCTTTTTTGAGCAAAAACTCATTTAGTTCCATTCCGGTAAGTTCCATTTTGGCACTTCCAGAGCGGTAATAATATCGACCTCTCAGCGAAACCGGTACAGAGTAAGGATTAACCTTAATTTCAATAGACTTCTTCCCTGATGATTCTAGCAAATTGATGTCACAGATAATACCCATTGCATTTCGAATCTTATTGGGGATGTCCTCCAACAGCTTTTGATAATCAGACAAGCCGACCAAATTGCCCTTGTCGTCCTTACCGATATGAATAGTACCGCCAACAGCATTGGCAAAACCACATACCCATTTGAGGTAGTCATCGTGCCAGGATTGTTTCCATTCTATATTTTGACGTTCACTCATTGAAGCTTTTTAATAATGCTATTGATAGCTTAATTTCCCATTGAATTCACGTGCTGAGATACTTCTCCTCATAGAAAGCAACCGATTCTAGTAGGTCGATTTGCGCTTCACAGTTGTAATACAGGCGCGCTGCTTAATGAGAAGCTTCAGGGCAGAGGTTTCAATTTCGTTAAATGCGTTGGGCATTTTTTTCGGTGTTCTGCAATTTAGTTTAATCTAATCCAAAAGCGTGAATATTGGTAATTCGTTTTTGTGGTTGGAGGCTCTAGTGGCAAATGTGCCCAAGGAATAACTGGAGTATATACAGTAGATTTAAACAGAAAAGCCGCTTATGCTGGAAAATTCCTGCCAAAGGCACAATAGAGCCGCGGGTTTTCGTGAAGTTTCATTCGAAATTCCAGGCTTTAGTAGTCGGAAGCAATTCCGTCACATTAAGTAACCGATACGTAGTGACCGGATTAAGTGAGGCTCGCAGAGGTTCTGCGATATCAACTAAGCCAAGGACTTCGAGAATACTTCCAAGAAGTGCTCTGGTGGATGGTGGATACTTTTTGGCTAGTCGTACCATGTTGCGAATTTGCTCGTTATCAAACTCGAAAATTAATGCTATACAGCGAGTTAGGGACCGCTCTAATCCTGAATCAGGAATAGTTTTAATAAATCGCAGTGCATCGAGAAGCTGTAATTGTGGGATATTATCCTGCGTTATGGTATTCTTTTGTCTGACGAAGCGAACGGTGTACTTTCCACGCTTGAGTTCAGGGCTAATACCATTTCTTCCAATCTGAATGACATTACTCACTTGTGTTGATAGTCCGAGTTCGTTGTAGATACTTAATCCAGTAAGATATCCAATTGTTTTCCCGTCTTTTTCCAACAAGTCCTTAACCACCTGCTTTTGAGATGGCTGAAGTTCACCAAATGGTGTAATCTCTTGCTTGTAGAACTTACCCCTGCTCAGTTTGGCAATCTTGCCGGATGATGCCATTCTATTCAGAGCTTTAATGATGGCTTCTCTCCTATTCACCTCACTATTAAAATCTTCATAGGTGAACACATACCCTTTGGGTAGTCGATCTATCTTATATGATATAAAATCAGTGGTTTTCATGGAGTTCAAGTTACACGATGAAAACACAATTGTCCAGTTTTTCATATAATTTACTGGACATTTTAACCCTATGGGATACTTTAAGACACAACATTTGTCCTATACCTGCGTTACAATTCCGATTGTAACGCAGGTATAGGAATCAGCTTATGATAAGCTATTAATATCTAGTCATCCCCAGCTCTACCTCAGGTAATACCGCAAGTGCTTCACTCAATAAGATGATGACGTGCACATCTTAAGTTGTATAGTCGAATCAGAGGCAGTATTATGCCAAATAAATCTGGTTAACTCCAACGTCATCAACAAACTCATCCCGCATGGCCGATATAAAACTATTTCGAGTAGCGCCCGGTAACACAAGCGAACTCAAAGGCAGCTCCTCACAGATGGAGAAGTCGTTACAAGCAACCATAGAGCGTGACCTGGTAACCTTTCTAGGGGTTCAGTTTCTAGCCACAGAATACGCAACTGGCGTAAATCATGGCGGACGCATCGACACACTCGGAATCGACGAAAACGGAAGTCCGGTAATCATCGAGTACAAACGTACCCTCAACGAAAACGTAATCAATCAGGGGCTCTTTTATCTGGACTGGCTGATGGATCACAAAGCCGAATTCGAGTTACTCGTTCTGAAGTCATTTGGACAAACTCAGGCTGATAACATCGACTCGGGCCACCCTCGCCTGCTGTGCATCGCCGGAGATTTTACACGTTATGACGAATATGCGGTTAAGCAAATAAATAGGAATATAGAGCTTATTCGCTATAAAAAATTCGGAGAGGATCTTCTCATGCTGGAACTTGTGAACGTAACACAGGCGAGATCCAGTAATGGAGGCACAGCTTCAGGCGTTACCGAGACTCGTAGTGGAGGTATAGAATACAGAACTGTAACCAACAACATCGACGCAGCAAGCACCGAACTCAGAGACCTTTATCACCAGCTCCGCGACTTCCTTCTGGCACTCGGAGATGACGTTCAAGAAAAGACCCTCAAATATTATATCGCCTTCAAGCGCTTAAAGAACTTCGCCTGTGTGGAAGTGTATCCACAGAGCAACAAGATTCAGATCTACGTGAAGATCAATCCCGATGACATCACCCTGGAAAAAGGATTCACGCGTGATGTTCGCACCATCGGCCACTTCGGTACCGGTGATCTTGAGATAACCATCCGTACCGAACAAGACTTACGACGAGCAGAGTCATTACTGTTGCAAAGCTATGAGGGTGGGTGAGATAGTAAAATTATCGTTGCAAATAAAGCCCATTATAATTTAAAGTATCCTTACTGTAACACCCTAATTGCCTCAAATTCTGAAACAATTTTGTCACGCTCCGATGCATTTATGAATCCAATCGAGTAAAGTTCTTCCACAAATTTTTTGTCCTGAAAATCATTCCAGGTCGGGTCAAACTCTCTGTAAGTAATTTTAAAAGATTTGAGCAAACTATCTAAAGTTGGTTTCTTTATATCACGCGCTTCTTCCTCAGCTCGCATCCTGATGAAATAACTGTCTGAATCTTCAGGAAAACCAAATGGGGCATTTTCCGTGAATATTTTTTCAATTTGATCGGCTAATCTATCTTCAAGCTTCTTCCTTGCTTCATTCAATGTCTTAATTACTTGTTTGGTCAACTCATCGTAATCTTTTTTTATCTTCTGGATCTCTCTTTTAAATTCAAATAATTTATCCACCAAAATCACATTCTTATTCCTTGACGAAACATTTTTCAGGTAGTCACTACGAAGTTGTTTGATTTTTACTTCAAGAGGTTCCATCAATGCGCTCACTCGTTTAATCTCATCCTCATCCAAGATCGATATGGTTGCTTTAATTCTATTGCGCAAATTAGTATCGGCCAAATTGAGTATTTTATTTGGAATCTTTACCGTTTTGCGCTCCACATGAATTCCTTTTACCTCAAATTCAACAAAGCGTATCCTGGTTGTGTAAACTTGAACCAACCGTCTCGTATCTGGTGACTTCGGTGGATTTTTCTGAATGCTGTCTGCTACTTTTTCAAAGGCTTGCTTATCCAATAGTGGAGGTGTTTCTGGCAATTCATCATCGGTTTTAAATGAATTGTGCAACACTAGCAATGAACCAAACTCTTTCTCTGTTACATTTAGTAATTTTGGATTCATTGGCCGTTTAAAAATTTGCATAATAAAAAAGGCTTTCAGAAGAGCCGGTATTTCTACTGCATTTGGCCCATTGGGATCTTCTTCAACACTACGGTTAGATTGAAAAAAGAAAAAAGCTTGCCTTTCAGTAATAATAAAACTGAGACGGTGGTCTAGGAGCTCTCTGATTTCAATTCCAACATCAAGTAATTTTGAAACAGACGAGGTTACTCCATGATGAGACCTGAAAGCCGTTTCAGTGGGGTCAACTACACAAACAATGTCAATACCAGCGTTATTGCGCTTCTTCTCTAGTAGGGTTTCTGCAATCTCCTCAAAGATGCCGGGCGAGATTATATAGATATACTCATTTGCCTCAATACAAAGATCAACAATCTTACGGTAATTGAATGTAGTAATTTTCACTTTGAATTCTCCCGTGAGATAATGTTTTAAGTATCGTTCTTTAAATATTGTTTGCCAAAAACCCGATAATTTCAGTGCCTCAAAACAAATCCAATCTAAAATGGACTTGGCCTTCTCTTCAATCCAAGTAGAACATACTTACTACTCCACAATCGCTTTCAGTAACACATCCCGGGCGTCAGAATAGAACTGAATATCAAGCTTTGTGGCCATATCATCAGATAGGTCTAAAAGCTGCCTACGACAAGATACAGGCATCAGCAGTGTCGTAGCTCCTTTTTCTACAGCGATTTCCGCAATAGATACCGGATTGTGAATGGGTTCTATTGATCCACCAAGATTAATCTCGCCTATCACAATCAACCCTCCTCGCAGCCCTTTTTTTAGTAGAGATGTACATAGGGCTATCAATACACCTATACCTAATTTGGCCCCTGATTTCCCCGCATCAAAAGCCCGTAGCTGAACGGTGAATTCATGATGGCGTGGATCTTTATCCCCGACAAGGCTCATTGCTCTTGCGTAGAGGTTTTGCTCGGCATACCCCACACTTTCACGGAATGCAGGGGGTATAGGCTTATTCAAGATTTTCACCCCTGATCCTGGACCTTCATTGATTTCTATGCGATATAATCCAGGATTTTCATCTTGCCCGCCTGGCGATATAGACCATACCTGACCCGGTTCCAGCGGATCTGTACCGATGTGGTTATCACTCTGTAATTCCGGTGTGGCCACAAACTTCTCAACGCCGTCGGTTCCCATTACATAGCTGAAATGGGTGTTCCTAAACTCGGCTGCGCCAATGCGTTTCTGCTGCTCTTTTACCCGTCTCCGTGCTTCCATAGCAATACGGACAGCCCATTCCAGGTCCTCATCAGATATTTCTTTTCCTGATGGATGCATCAATTTCAGCAGACCGCTGATGGTCTTATTTACGGCATTCGTATCACGCCCCGACAATGCGCCCCCGAAATAGACCCGGTTTTGTAGGACGCTTACCATACTTTGATTGCGTAACTGGCTCCAACACTCCGACAAGAAATCACTCACAAGACCAAAATGGTCGGTCAATATTTCCTTGCTTATTTTTGGCACATCCCAACCCGGTAAAAACGCATGAATACGGTCCATAAACGCCGTATCGTCCTTCATTTCCGGTGGCATCGGACCAAATAAATGGCTTATGCGCTGTTGATGTTCTACATCAACGTCAAAGTTTCCAACCATTACAATACTCCCGTCTGCCCGAATGCTCTCTTTCCCCCGGCTGAACTCACCAGACTCCATATAGCCTTTCATAATATTGACCCCATCTTTTTGATCGAAGGATATACCTGAAACCTCGTCAAAACAAACAACATCATACTGGCAAACCAGTCCGCGCTGGCCATTGGAATTGTTCACAAACATTTTCGCTACAGTAGCCTTCCCACCGGAAATCAAGTGCGCATAGGGTGAAATCTGCTGAAACAGGTGACTTTTCCCCGTTCCTCTGGGACCAAGCTCTACCATATTATAATTTCGTTCTACAAACGGTACCATCCGTAGTAGCAAAGCATCCTTTTGTCGAACTGTGAGTGACCTTGAATCTATACCCGTTGAACGAAGTATGAAATCCCTCCACTCCTCGGTTGTGAACGAACCACGGGCATGAATCAGCGTGTCTAACACATCTCGTTTCGACAGCTGAATTTCGCGCAACGATTCAATCCCGAAAGGCCTCCCTTTCGATTCCAATGCTATAGTTGCATCATAGCTCAGCGTAATTTCAGCATAGAATCCCCCGGTGAGCATGCGTTCGTGCTGAGATACCATATCTCCACCGATGCGGACATCATTTAAGCGAAGGCTTGGCAGTGTAGCCAGGTAGGAATCCGTTTTTGAGTCAAGTCGCGCTGTTACCAGATCAATAATCTTGACCTCACCCTTTTCCTTGGCCCTGGCCTTGAATAGCTCTTCTTCACCGGCGCGGACCGTGCGCGATTGCAACTGCCGCTGCACAATTTCCAAACCCTCCTCAATCTCGGCAGGATTCGTACTCGCGCAGTAACGTCCGAGCATAAACTCAACTACATAGGTGGGAACCGGAAACTGTCGGCTGAACGTGCGCACAAGGTCTTTGCGTACCAAGTATCCATCCAATACGGATGCCGCCTTTCTATCAATAGTGTCTAATTCCAGCATCGTTAATCTCCACCTATGGTCGTTTTAAGTTCTGTAATTACCCGCCCCGTTTGATCCATTAGTAAAATAACGGCCTTCGTGCCTTCCAGTGCATCATCTTCAATAATAACTGAAGCGGTGTCTTCATGCTGAATGTTTTTCAATCGGGTAACTACACTGCTACCGCTAACCGCAGCCTGCAAGCGGATATCCAACGAAACATCATGAACAGCGGTATCCAATACCACATGACAGCGTAATCCACGCCAAATTACATCCGTAATCGATACCCTTGGACGGGTTGTTAAGCTTTCATTCGGTTTGATGATCAACTGCAAAGTGTAGCACTCTTGCAAGGATAGCCCACCGTGAGCATACTCTACACCGCGCTTAAAGCAACCTATACCATCGGCCAGCGCAATATCAATGTGAGGATTCCAATACCAGGGATACAACCGCTCATCGCATGATGCTCCCGGTTTCAGTATGGCACAGCGCCCCCATTTGTTTTCAGTAAGCACGGATGGCAGCTCTACTTTTGGAAGTCCACCAGGCATAAGCAACCACCCATGATCGGTAACTACCCGAACACGCTGCCAACCCGCAGCAAGCAGTTCGGTTATCCGGCCACTAATCTCATGAACCAGTCCATCCATAAACTTAGCGAGTTTCCACCCCTTGGCATGACCTTCACGGTCGATGTCTCCAAACTCATGCCAGCCACTTCCACCAGAAACGCGATCATAGGGAGGTTGTTCTACTATTGACCAACCGGCATCCTGTAGAAGCTTACGCAAGTGATACTGACTTAATGGTTGACCCGTTTCACATAATGACGGCTGGAAATCCTGATCACCATCTGTACCACATATTTTAGAGGCTACGGGAGAAACGGCGGGTTTAGCAGTAGCGGTGACGGATGGAAGTGCAGACCACTGCGGTTCCTCAGCAACCTGATAGCCCTGTTGCGTTAACCTGGTTGCGAGACGCCTGGCCATATCGAACCGTAAACCATCCACAAATAAAATACACTCTCCGTTATGGTCATCGGAATTTGGTGCCCATTTGGACTCCATGGGATATCCTTTAGCTGAAACATGCTGCTGCAACTCTCTGGCAGCATCTTGCAACCACGGTACATACATTGCCTGAATGGCAGCTCGAACAGCATTAACCGATGCGGTTGAATCGGGAATTTCTAATGCACGCAAAACTGCATCATCTGTTCGCCAGCCCTCTTTATTGTAAAGGGATGCCAATTCTTCAAACGAATTTGCTTTTAACGGTTTCGCGGACAGTGTTGCCAATCTCGCCAGATATTTCAGTGCGGTGGCAAGGGGTGCCTGCCCCAGCTCTGCCCACACCGACTTTCTGCGTTCACCATGTGCAGCCTCTAAAGACAAAATAGCCTCCCGGGTTTGATGTGCGGGTAATGTTGCGGCTTGAAGCAGCGCTCGCTCAAGTTCCGCTTCCTGCTGGTCGTTCCATTGGGGCCAGCCAACATCACTAATCAAGGCATCACTAAGTTCATCTGGAGGAACACAATTCCGTAAAACATCAGGAATATTGGGATATCGCTTCGGAGCTTCACGAAAACGATTCCAAATAGCCATCCACGGTCCGTCTTGCTGAGCCAATCGGGAACAACCTTCCAGGAGGCCTTCGGTTTCCGGATTGAAATTCAACTGTGAAACACAGGCATCCACAAAAGCACTCCATGACTGTGGATCACGTTCTGCTTGATACGCCTCGGCTTTATCGAGCCACATCAGTACTTCGCGGGTTTGATCGCCACCGGAGAGCAAGCCGTTTAAGTAATCCCTATCTATCCGTTTGCCCTTGATGTTGTTGAGTTCTTCGTCGAGTAGTCGGTGCAGAGAGCGATGCAGGGCAACCTTTGTTTCGGCATCTTTGGCCACATCCAGCTTGAGTCCGCCATGCTCTGATACGAGGTAAGCCATGATGGTCCAGTCTTTTGCATTCGCTTGCGACCAGATTACGCCACGGTTTTGTAGCTCAGCCAGGGGCTTGAGATGTTGAGGGCAATCCTCAATAGCCCGGAGCTCCTGCCGGCTCACGCCAGGTAAGTAAAGAATATAGGGATGTTTACTTGAAACGGGGATTTCGGGGACACGACCAGCCAGAGCAACACGAAGCCAGATAGCAGGCCCCTTACGGAGTTCCGGGGCATAATCACCCAGCACCAAAAGCTCCGGCAGCTCCGATTGTAATTGAGGGATAACGGCTTCCCATTGTCTTTCATGATCAGGCCACAGCACACACGCCGGAGCAACCTGAATATCCGGGTTGAATACAGACGCCTGTCGGAGGGATTTTTTAAGTGTATTGAGAATATTCATATTCAATATTGCGACATCAAACGGAGAAGTCTAGAGTTTTTCCAGTTTGTCAATCCATGCGTTAAATCGTGGACATTCCCTGCGAATAGTATCTAAGCCAATTCCCAGCGCTACTAACGAACCATGTGAAACTTTGTCGTAACCTTTCAGAATGTTAAGAATACGTTTGGATGGAGCCGTGGTAACACCATCGTTAATATCTTCAGGCGATGCAAACTGTGAACGAATAGCTACCAAACGCGCAACTAAACGCCGATCATCAAACCAATCACCAAAAGCATTCGGGTCGCTAAATAACAACCCTTCAAACTCATAGGAAATGATATTGGCTATAAAATTTGGCTCACCGATATCATTTTGAAAAGCTAATTCCACTTCATCAACCGTATGTCTATCCGCACGTTGATTTTGTATTAAAGGAAAATCCGAAGGCAGTTTGGAGAAGTCAATGAATGTAGTTACAAATGCATTTCTATCTTGTTTACACAAGAGTTCAGCTTGGTGTTTTATTTTACCATACGATACAGCGCCGCCCCTGCCATGTTTACTTGTACGGAGGAGTATGGGATTCAACCAAGTGTCTAAATTCATAAAATGATTATAGAGTACTTCTCTGACAAACGTCTCCTCGGTTTGACCCTCACATAGAATATTTACCCTGGTCATCGTGATGGCCTCCCTCCGAATAGATTCTTCTGCCATAATTCGCCCAAAGAATACTCTTCAAGCCACTCCTCGAGTTCCTCTGAATTCAATCGAGCCAACTGTGTGCTTCCCTCAATTCGGTCCGCAACAATGATATCTTCAGGGAGAAACTCATTCAACAAATCAGTGGACTGGGTAGAAACAATAATTTGTTTCTCATTAGATGCTGTTCGAATCAAGGAACCCAATAACCGTATGGCATAAGGATGCAAACCAAGCTCTGGTTCATCAATAATTATGGTCTCAGGCTGGAGCTGTTCGGGTTGAAGGAGAACCGTTGCTATACAGATAAACCGCAGGGTACCGTCAGACAACGTGTGCGCATTAAACGGAATATCTTGGCCTACTTCTGTCCATTGGAGCTCGATTTTTTCCTCATTCAGAAATTTTGGTTCCAGTAAAAAATCGCCAAAAAAAGGTGCAACAAGACGAATTGTTTTTACGATACGATCATAATTCTGAGGAAACCTTTCTTTGAGATAAAACAGAAATGACGCCAAATTGCTTGCATCTGAACGAAGTGCTCTATAGTCGCTCAAGTCGGCCAGTTGTTTAATGCTAGCAGAGTCACTGGTGTCATGAAAGTGATACACCCGCCATACTTTCATGGCTGGAATGGTATACTGTGAAATTCCAGATTGATGTGCCTCGTGATTGGTTTCAAAATGCCCACCCCCGACACTCTTATCACCAGATTGATTCCACCAATGACATTCATCAGAAAACATCATCCGGCTATCCTTAGTTGGTTCCAAAGCGAATTTATACCCATTATTCCCGAAGTAAAGCTCAACAGCCATAGATGGTGTCACCTTCCTGCCAAAATGCAATAATGCATTGGGACCGCCTTGTGTACTCACGTACCGCTGAAGGTTTTTGTCTAAAAGCTGCTGAATAAGGCGAAAAAAACTAATGAAATTTGACTTTCCAGCTCCATTTGGGCCAATCAGAATATTCAGCTCCTTTAGCTGTAAATCGCACTCCTTTATTGATTTGTAGCCCTTCAGGACAATTCGGGATAACTGTTTATTGTTCATATTCTATCTAATATTTATTTCTGCGCACGTATCGTGTTACTTTAGAGCAATTTAACATACTTGTTTTATTTTGACCCAAGATTGAAGAGATCTAACGCCTGCTGAACTAATTTTTGTGTTCGTTGTTCAATCTTCTCGATATCCCAGTTGGACTCTACCACCAAGTCTTCATTGAGTTTGAGGCCATTGTTATAACCAACCGGTCGGCCTTGTCGATCTTTTCGGTCACGCTTTTCAATAAAACTCTTATTGCCAAGCACGCTGTTATAACCTGAAAGGGTCAAATTGCCTAGGTTGTGGACATACAGCTGCTGTAACTCTCCGGCTCTTTTCTTATCTCCATCAGCAATCATTTCGAC
>JAIUMT010000062.1 GCA_022565415.1 Balneolales bacterium
CCATTATTGGTCTCGTTTCTGGTGTGCTTATCGGGGTTATTACTGAATACTACACTGGATATGGCAAAAAGCCTGTAATGCAAATTGCACGTCAGTCGCTAACCGGATCTGCAACAAACATCATTTCTGGCTTGCAGGTTGGTATGATGTCGACTGGTCTTCCTGTTATCGTAATTGCGTTGGCTATTATCGGTGCATTCCACTTCGGTGGTCTATACGGTATTGCTATTGCCGCTGTGGGTATGCTTGCTAATACAGGCGTTCAGCTTGCGGTTGATGCTTACGGACCAATCTCTGACAACGCCGGTGGTATAGCTGAAATGGCTGAGCTTCCAAAAGAAGTTCGTCAGCGTACCGATCGTCTCGATGCCGTGGGTAACACAACCGCTGCCATCGGTAAAGGTTTTGCTATTGGGTCTGCCGCGCTAACAGCCTTGGCACTTTTCGGTGCTTACATGACAGCAGCTGGCATTACAAACGGAATTGATATTTCTCAGTCTACCGTAATGGCCGGATTATTCATCGGTGGTATGTTAACCTTCGTATTCTCTGCTCTATCGATGGGTGCTGTTGGTCGTGCCGCTATGGCCATGATTAACGAAGTACGACGTCAGTTCGCTGATATTCCTCCATTGAAAGCAGCTCTTGCCGTTATGCGCAAGAACGAAGGCAAAGAAATGGATACTTGGTCGCAAGAAGATCAAGATACTTTCCGCGCCGCTGATGGTACTCCTGAGTATGGCAAATGTGTTGAAATCTCAACCAAAGCCGCCATCCGTGAAATGGTACTTCCTGGTCTGCTTGCTGTAATCGTGCCTGTATTCATCGGATTCGTACTTGGCAAGGAGGCACTCGGTGGATTGCTTGCTGGTGTTACTGTTTCTGGTGTACTGATGGCGATTTTTCAAGCCAACGCCGGTGGTGCCTGGGACAATGCCAAGAAGATGTTCGAGGCAGGTGTCGAGATCGACGGGAAAATGTACTACAAAGGCTCTGAGCCTCACAAGGCTACCGTTGTTGGCGATACCGTTGGAGATCCGCTGAAAGACACTTCAGGGCCATCTCTGAACATCTTGCTGAAGCTTATCTCTGTCGTTGCGCTCGTTATTGCAACTGCATTGTAAGAATTGTAGATTCGTACTGTCGAATCCAAGCAAATAAAAAAGGCTGGTATTCCAAATGGAGTGCCAGCCTTTTTTGCGTAGTGAAATACTTAAATTACATCTCTTCAACGAAAGTGGTTGATGGGAGCATTTGCTAAGAAAATTGCATAAGGTTGCTCTGATGCGAATCAGACTATAATCCTCGGGGGGGACATCGCCATTATTCAAGTATAGCGTCGATTTATTAGCACATACAGGTTCTAAAAGCTCATACCTACTGAAATTTCTTAGCCGCAAGCACGGCCAGCTCATCTACCCTATTGTTCCGCTCATCGGTCGAGTGACCCTTAACCTTTTTCCAAATGATGGTATGATGACCAATCGCCGCAAGCATATCTTCCCATAAATCGCGGTTTTCAACCGGCTTTTTATCGGCTTTTTTCCACCCTCTGCGAAGCCAACCATCAATCCAGCCGTCTTTAAACGCGTTTATAATCAGAGCGCTGTCGCTGCAAATTGTCACCGAGCACGGACGTTTAAGCGATCGTAACCCCTCGATAATCGCCTGCATCTCCATTCTGTTGTTGGTTGTTTGGGGTGCCCCACCAGAGTCTTCCTTGATTTTACCATTCCACTCGAGGCGGTAAGCCCAGCCGCCGGGACCCGGATTTCCACTACAAGCCCCATCCGTGTACATCAATACTTCAGGTTTTTTCATAATTCTATCGACCTAAGTAACGGCTAGATATGGGCAGCAAGGCTGTTTGAAACTCTTTCGCGCGACTGGCGATAGATTCGATTGCACCGGAGACGTCGCCATCTGGTTCGGGTCCGTACAAAATACCCCGACTCACATTAATGAGCGGCAACCCTTTATGTGACTCAAGCACCTTTTGAAGAGCCTCAATATCACCACCTTGCACACCAACTCCAGGAATAAGAATAGATCCCTCCGGATTCAAGCTCAACAGTGAAGAAAAAGCGTCTGTTTGAGTGGCGCCAAGCACCATTCCCACTTGGCCCGGGAAACGCTCGTTAAGAACTCCGCACTGGCGGGCGATTTCATCGCTCAAAGTTCTGTTATCGGAAAGCTGAATTTTAAAAAAATCGTCTGAGCCCGGATTGGATGTCAACGTGAGCACGTAAATACATTTTTCGCCTGTAGTAAGGAAAGGCGTCAACGTTTCAACTCCCATCAACGGCGACAAAGTGACGGCATCACAGTTCCAGGTATCAAAAAAAGCTTTCTTATAATGATGAGCGGTGTTTCCTATATCGCCACGCTTTGCATCAGCGATAATGATTTTTCCGTCAGGAATGTAATGTATGATGTCTTCAAAAACCTTAATTCCCCGAGCGCCTAGTGCTTCAAAAAATCCAAGATTGGGTTTGAAAGCCGCACAATATGGGGATGAGGCGTCGATTACGGCTTTACAGAATGCCTCTGTTTGAATTACAGGGTCGTCAGATATCTGTTTGATGACAACAGGAAACCTCTCGGGTATTGGATCTAGACCAACACACAAGACAGATTTGGAAGTCTGAATAGCTTGTCTAAGTTTTTCGGTGAATTTCATGTTCCAATAATACTAATAAATGGCATAAAAAAAGCCCTGCAGTCTGAAACTGCAGAGCTTTCAAAAAAAACACCATCGAAGTTCTATCGACGGAATACGTTGTCGTAAGTCAACGAAACATAGAATATTCCACCAACGGTAGGTCCACCAGCGCTTAGGTTATACCCATCATTCAATACGTTTGATCCACCCACTTTCACGATAGAGTTCAGACTTGGAACTCGGTATGAAACTTGCGCATCAATCATTGAAATTGCCGGGATGTCTGCGAATGCAAATGAAGATTCCCATCGGAAAGCATCCTGCCAGCGGTAGGTTATATTAAAACCAAAGTTATTGGTTAAGCGACGGTTTCCGAATGAAACGTTAACCTTATGCTCTGGCGTGTTGAAATCATTCTGAAAAGAATCTTCCAATCCGTCAATCAATTTATTCCAGTTGTAGTTGGTACCAATCAAATAACCACCTGGCAAACTGTACTCGAGTCCGAGAACCGCGCCATGAGCACGTACTGTGTTGTCGATATTGGTGTAGATTTGATACGTGTTATTGAAATCACCAGATAATAAGCTGGTTGAAGTCGGAATTGCCGAAGCTGGGTTGCTCGGATCAATCGGTCCTGCTGCGCGACGTACTCGTATTTGTGTGATGAAATCATCATACACGTTGTAGTAGTATGCGGCATCAATAAACAGATTGTTGTTGACTAGACCTTTATAGCCAAATTCCAACGCCTGAACCTGCTCTGGTTTTACAGGATTGTGTGTGCTGTATCGTTCCAGCATTCCGATAGCCATCATTGCATTGGCCGGATCACTTGGGTTCTGCAAAAACTGATTTGTGTAGTTTTGCACAGATTCGAACGTGTAGGTATTGTTGGTAATGTCATAATTCTCTGCAAACTGAGGCAGACCACCAAGTAGACGAGCTGTAATAACATTAAGGTCGATGTACTGGCCCTGCGTTGAAGGATTACGGAATCCAGTTTGAACAGAAGCACGAAGATTATGACCATCAGCTACACGAATTACAGAAGACAAACGCGGACTAAACTGCCCGTCGAAGTTTTCATTTTTGTCGAATCGAATAGACCCACTTAATCTAAGACGGTCATCAATAAATGCACGACCTAACTGCAAATATGCACCAAATTCGTTGATATTCACGCCACCTTCATCGTCAAAGATGGTTCCGTTTGAACGAAGCTGAAATTGGCGGAAGCTGGCACCAACCTGTGCGTCCATGAAATCGATTTCGTTTTTGAAATCGTACTGACTCTCAACCATGTAGAAACGCGATTTATCGTCGAATAAAGCTCCGTTCGGTACGGTGAGGCCAAGAGCGGCATCAACAGCCGCATCGAAAGCTGGTGTTCCAGGCTGTAATCGTCCGCCATCAGCATTAGCACGAGCGGCACC
This sequence comes from Balneolales bacterium, assembly GCA_022565415.1. Lineage (GTDB taxonomy): Bacteria > Bacteroidota > Rhodothermia > Balneolales > HLUCCA01 > HLUCCA01. The sequence goes on from JAIUMT010000062.1 coordinate 4,099, forward strand.
ATGCAGACCAGCAAGTGCCTGTGGATTAGAAAGAATTGCGTCTACAGTAGCTTGGTTGTAGGTCGGATCTCCGCCTTGAGCCTGAGCAGCTGTTTGAAGCAAACCTCCGGCAAAAGTTGCGCCATACGTGCCAAACCAGTTCGCATTCGGACTATAAGCTTCGTTTACAGCGAATCCAACAAAGTCTGCGATGTACGAATCACCCGAATCTTCGAACGTTCCGTAAGCACGCACCATGAAATTATCGCCGTTTAGCTCGAGTTTATGCTGAGCAATGTTAAAGTTTTTGAGGCTGTAACGCTGTGCCCCGGTGTAAATGGAAGTTCCGTATCCGTAGTTAAACGAGTAACTAGCTTCAACAAGATCGCTAAGTCGGTAATGAAGTGATGTGTTAATCTTCATGTTTTCAGCTGCATAATCGACCAGATCTCGCTCTCGGTAACCTGTTCGGTTTACAGGTTGGGCCGGAAGTGCACCAACATACTGTTCGGCGAGTTGAACTGGAACGCCCGATTGCGCACTTATAGCCTGGGCAATTTGATTTCGTTGCGTTGGGTTTAACGCAAGTAGACCGATGTTGAACGAACCGTCATCACCAAAAAGATGTACCCCGTCAAACGATGGATTCTGGCCCACACCAGCCCACTGACCAGAATTCTTGTCGCTGTAATCTGTTCCGTGCCAGTCGGTCGCGCGGCTGTAAGAGAAATTTACCTTTGCAGCAAGTTTCGGATTAAAAACCTGAGCATGTCGTGCAGAAAACTCATACATGGGCTGAGGACTGCCTGGTTCGCCGGCCGATTCATCACCATTTAGATGATTCACACCTGTTCGTACCATGAAACTTGTTCCGGGAAACTGAAACGGACTTTTACTGTTTATGAGGAGTACTCCGTTAAAAGCGTTGGCGCCATAAAGTGCAGAAGCCGCACCAGGGATGTACTCAATACTGGCGATATCCAGCTCAGATGGTCCATTTAAGTTACCGATTGGAAAGTTAAGCGCTGGTGCCTGCGTGTCCATTCCATCAATCAGCTGTACCATTCGTGTGTTACCGGTAGAGCTGAAACCACGTGAGTTGATGATTTGAAAATTGATAGAACTGGTTGTGATGTCAACGCCCTTCAAATTACCTAATGATTTGTAGTAACTGTCGGAGGCAACCTGACCGATGGCGATCATGTCCATAGATTCAACCGTTACAGGTGCATCCAATAAACTTTCTTCAATGCGGGAGGCACTAAAAACCAATGGGTTCATGCTAACTCCGCGGGCGAGACGAATGTCGAGAGTTGTAGTCTGTCCATCACGAATTACTACGTCGGTAACTCGTTGCTCCAGATAGCCTACATATGTAATTCTCATCGTGTAGGTACCTGCTTGTAAGCTGGAGAAAGTATATCGTCCGTCTAAACCTGTGTTGATACCACGGGTTCTGGCCGACTCCTCAATTTGCAGCAATATATTCGCACCAATGAGCTCTTCCCCGTCGGTAGCATCTACTACAAGTCCGGTTAGCACGCCTTGGGCGTTAATATTTCCTGCGGAAAATACCATCGCAAGCATAAACAGCAGAACAGTAGAAATTCTACATTTCATATTTGACACCTTTTTAATTATTAAATGACCTAAGATTCAAAACCTCAAACAAACGTAAAAGAGCCTTCTGGAAGCCCTTCCACGGGTGGGTTAAATTAACTCAATATTAAATGATGTCCAATTCTTGTTCGATGATTAATTCTATACTTTGCTCTATTGTTATATATTCCACATCGTTCCTCTATTAACAAAAACCAAACCCTAGCTTTAATAATTTAGGACAAAACCATTTCTCTTGTTCTATATAACCACCATAAGCCAATTACACAGAAAAGAAATTAGTGCCGCAACCGACTTAAATTCTATATAATTTTTTCGAGTTTAGCCTTCCTGCCGTCAGTTTTATGCTGATTAAGCTCTTATTAAAATGGTAACTCTTTGGTTTACCGATATTTGCTTAATACAGATTTAGCATTTAATAGAACGCCGTGTCTTCGAAAACTTCTTCAAATCCATGCGGCGGACGTTGTAACGACCAGGTCTCGAAATAAAACAATCGCTCACTTTTTGCACGTTTTCCGTTTATACTGAAGAATCGCATATCTGGGCGAATCAAGTCTTTAAACGGATAGAAGAAATCTCGGTAGATGTTTTTTCTTGAGAATAGGTGCAGGTCGAATCCGTGATGGGCTTTAACGAGAAATAAAACCAAATGACCAGCATCCAGGATCTCTGTTAGCTCATTGATATGGTCCCGAAAGCTACCATCTGTTCCGATTGCCGGAAAAGGTTTCGTATCGGCATCGTTCTTTCGTACCACAATCGCCCCGCCCTCACCAACATTTGCGATGGCATCTTCCAGGGTTGAAACCATGCTCCCATCAGATAAAATATAGTCTGCAACATCGCCAATGCCGGTTTTAAAAGCGCCTAGCAGATTTGCGTAATCTTTTGATGCGCTGAGGCCGAATTCATTGGTTTGTAGGTCTGTTGCCGACAAATAAAATCTGCTATAGGTCGCAGTCGGCTTGAGGAAGTCTTCGAGGGAGGATGGTTCTCTGGATGATTTTGGCATTCCAACTGGCTCTAAAACCATGTCGTGCTCGAAAATGAGTTTAAATAATGTCATGATGTATATTTTATTTCAAACTGGCGAATGCCTCTAGTTTCAGGGCGTCGTCGTATTGATTTCGTATTGCTTTGTGGTAACCCGTTACTGCTATCATTGCCGCGTTATCGGTGCAGTAAACAGGATTGGGAATATGAAGCGTAATGCCCATTTCTTTTGCCAAAAGATGCATTTTCTCGCGCAACATGCTGTTTGCGGAAACCCCTCCGGCCAGAACCAAATCGCGGATTTTGAATTCTTTAAGGGCTTTTTTGGTCTTCTTTACGAGTACTTCGGTTATCGCGTGCGATATGGAAGCGCTGAGGTTTTCGATATTAAGTTCGAGATAGGTGCCGCGTTCTGCCTCGGGAATAGCTTCAATGTGATACAACACCGATGTTTTTAACCCTGAAAAGCTAAATTCGTATCCCTCAGAGAGTAATGCTTGAGGGAATTTCACGAATGAACGGTCGCCAGTGCGGGATTTCCGATCCATTAATGGTCCGCCCGGATAAGGAAGCCCGAGGATTTTTGCCGTTTTGTCGAATGCTTCTCCGGCAGCATCGTCGCGGGTTTCGCCCAGAATTTCGTGCTGCATGAAATCGTGAACCAATACCAATCGCGTGTGCCCACCCGACACGATTAATGACAAAAATGGGTAATTCGGCTCGTTATCAATGAAATTTGCGTAAATATGGGCATCTATGTGATTCACTCCGATCAAGGGCTTCTTGTGCGAAAGCGCGAGTCCTTTGGCGAAGCACATGCCTACGAGCAACGCTCCCATCAGACCCGGACCGTTCGTAACGGCTATAGCGTCAATGTCTTCTATGGTTATAGATGCTTCGTTCAGGGCCTGTCTTGTGACGCCCCAGATGGATTGCTGATGCGCGCGGGAGGCTAGTTCGGGAACAACGCCGCCGAATTTCCGGTGGACGGCTTGGGAGGCAATAACATTCGAACGTAGTCCCGATTCGGAATAAACCGCCGCTGCCGTTTCGTCGCAAGATGACTCAATACCTAAAATATTCATTTAAAAGACAGCCTTAAAATTCGCGCGATTTCTCAATTCACAAACGCACTTCGGGTAAAAAAAGCTTTTTGCAAGATGTTTGCTAATGCTCACTCATCAAGCACAAACGCATTTCGAGTAAAAAAAAGCCCCCTGATTCGCGAGAAACAGGAGGCTCTAAGTTAACAGAAATAATACTTACTTCTTATCATTGTCTTCGTCGTCGACAACTTCATACTCAGCATCAACTGCATCAGCACCTTTTTCACCTGAGCTAGCTTGCTCTCCACCGGTTTCTGAACCTGGAGCAGCGCCTTCAGCACCTTGTGCTTTTGCAGCTTGCTCGTAAAGCTCAGATGAGGCAGCGGCCCAAGCCTGATTTAACGCCTCAGATGCAGCTTCAAGCTCTTCAACTTTCTCTTCTTTGTGCAACTCTTCGAGTTTGGTTAAAGCAGCAGTAATTGCGTCTTTGTTTGCATCAGACAATTTGTCTTTATGCTCTTCGAGTTGTTTTTTGGTTGAGAAAATGAGGGCATCGGCGCCGTTAAGCTTCTCGATGCGATCTTTGAGTTGTTTGTCTTCCTCGGCATGCGCATCGGCATCCTGACGCATTTTCTCGATTTCGGAGTCGGAAAGTCCGGAACTGCTTTCAATTCGGATTTTCTGCTCTTTGCCCGAAGCTTTGTCAGTTGCACTTACATTAAGCACACCGTTCGCATCGATATCGAATTTCACTTCTACCTGAGGTACTCCTCGCGGAGCTGGCATGATGCCGTCTAAGTGGAAACGTCCGAGTGTGCGGTTATCGACCGCTCTGGCTCGCTCGCCCTGAAGCACGTGGATTTCAACACTAGGCTGATTATCTGCTGCTGTTGAAAAAGTCTCTGACTTGCTGGGCGGGATAGTGGTGTTGGCATCAATCAGCTTGGTCATAACTCCGCCGAGTGTTTCAATACCAAGTGAAAGCGGTGTTACATCAAGCAATACCACATCTTCAACTTCACCGGTTAACACGCCACCCTGAATCGCAGCACCTACAGCTACTACTTCATCGGGGTTTACGCCTTTACTCGGATCTTTACCGAAGAAGTTCTTCACAATTTCCTGAATGGCCGGAATTCGTGTTGATCCACCTACCAAAATAACCTGATCGATTTCAGATTTGCTCAACCCTGCATCTTTAAGCGCGTTTTCGCACGGGGCCAAGGTTCTTTTCACAAGATCATCTACCAATTGCTCGAATTTTGAGCGGGTGATGTCGATGTTCAAGTGTTTTGGTCCTGACTGATCGGCAGTGATGAACGGCAGGTTTACGTTGGTTTTGGTTGAACCAGAAAGCTCAATTTTGGCTTTTTCAGCAGCATCTTTCAGACGTTGCATAGCCATTGCGTCTTTGCGCAAATCGATACTTTCTTCTCTTTTGAACTCGTCTGCAAGGAAGTTGATAAGTCGTCCGTCGAAATCGTCACCACCAAGATGGGTATCTCCGTTGGTTGACTTCACTTCGAAAACACCATCGCCTAATTCGAGTACAGATACGTCAAATGTACCTCCACCAAGGTCATAAACGGCAATAGTTTGAGATTTGTCTTTTTTGTCGAGTCCGTATGCAAGCGCTGCAGCTGTTGGCTCATTAATGATACGTTTTACTTCAAGTCCAGCGATTTTACCGGCTTCTTGAGTCGCTTTTCGCTGCGCATCGTTGAAATAAGCAGGAACGGTAATTACAGCTTCTGTCACTTTCTCACCAAGGTAGTCCTCAGCAGTCTGCTTCATTTTCTGAAGTACCATTGCAGAGATTTCCTGTGGAGCATACTTGCGATCGTCTACGTTTACACGCGCGGTTCCGTCTTCGGCTTTTACCACTTCGTACGATACCTGAGAAGTTTCATTTGCAACTTCATCATGCATACGTCCCATGAAACGCTTAATGGAGGCGATTGTGTTTTTCGGATTGGTAATGGCCTGACGTTTAGCCGCCGCTCCAACCAATCTTTCTCCGTCTTTAGTAAATGCGACCACAGAAGGGGTTGTTCGTCCGCCTTCTGGATTTGGAATTACAACTGGCTCATTGCCTTCCATTACTGAAACGCATGAGTTTGTAGTTCCGAGGTCAATTCCTATGATTTTTCCCATAATATATATTTGTTGTCTTTTTTCGTGAATATGTAATTAAAATCAGTCTATGTCGATTGAGGCAGCATCAGTGCCAGAATCGGTAACGTGCACCACAACTGTGAGCACACCGTCTTTAAACGATGCTTTGATGTCAGATTTCTGGATGCTCACCGGAATTGGAAACGATCGAGAAAACCGACCGAAATGCCGCTCACGTCTTAACCAAGACGTATGATCGGCACTTTCCAATATTTGGCGCTCGCCTTTTATCGTCAATATGTTTTCTGCCAGCTCTACTTTGATGTCTTTTTTTGTCATGCCCGGCAGGTCGGCATAAATTTCAAACCCTTCGGAAGTTTGTACGAAGTCCGCTTTCGGACTAAATACATCCAAATCTTCTTCAGTTACCAGGTTTTCGAAAAATGATTGAATCTCTTTTCCGAGTTGGTTTAGCTTTTGCTCTAATGGTTTGGTATTAAAATCTGTCATAATCTTATCTTTTAAATGATGTATAACAGATATAGCAAGGTTGATGCCAAAGCTGACAATACCTTAAATTCCCGACTTATTGACACGCCGGGCAGCGCGTCGTTGCCATTTTGTCAGACCACAGACAAGGTACTTAGATCTTCCCAAAATTTCGGGTACGATATGGCGGTACATGATGCATCTTTGACAGATGATTTTCCATCCGAACGCCCGGCTAGAATAGCAGCCGACATCGCAATTCTATGATCGTGTAGCGATTCGTACGTAGCTGGCTTAGCTACAAACGACGGATCGCCAAAAATGGTTAGTCCGTCTTCGTGTTCTTCGAAACGTACTCCGGCTTCTTTGAGCAAAGCAGCAACGGCTGCAAGACGATCGCTTTCTTTATGCCTCAGGTCTGATGCACCACGGAACGTAGAGATGCCATCAGCAAATGCCATAGCAACGCTCAGAATAGGCAATTCATCGATGCAGTTAGGAACTTCCTCGGGACGAATTTCAACGGGTTTGAGTTGTTTGAAACGAACAACGAGGTCGGCAACGGGTTCACTCACGCTACTGCGCTCGTTTGTCACCGAAATATCGGCGCCCATGCGTTGCAAAATATGCATTGCGGCTGTACGAGTCGGATTCAAACCCACATTTTTAAGTTCTATTTCCGCATTCGGATAGATCGATCCGGCCACTAGCCAAAACGCCGCTGCAGAGAAATCCCCCGGAACCGCATAATTCTGCAACGGTATATCGGTGCTTCGAGAAGATCTAATATGCCGCACACCTGCATTCGTTTCCACTTCCAGATTCAACAGACGTTCGGTATGATCGCGACTAATAACCGGCTCAATAACCTCGGTTGGCTTGGTTCCGAAAAGTCCGGCCAACAGAACGCAAGACTTAACCTGCGCACTCGGAATGGGTAAATCATACTTCATTGGCGTGATGGAATTACCCGGTTTAATCGTCAGCGGCAAGAAATCGCCGTTTCGGGCTTCGAAATTAACACCCATTTGCTGCAATGGATTAATAATTCGTTTCATCGTTCGGGATGAAAGAGAGTCGTCGCCAATGAGTGTGGCTTCGATACCGGCTCCGGCCAAAATACCGGTAAGTAAACGAGCGGTAGTTCCCGAATTACCGCAATCGATAGCCGTTTCCGGACTCGAAAGTCCGTCCCGACCCACACCTTTTATCGTTACCGTATCTCCAACCTGATCAATAGTAACACCAAGTTGCCTGAAACACGATAGTGTAGTTTGTGGATCTGCAGCAGCCGAATAATTTTCTATCACAGATGTACCGTCGGCAATTGAGGCAAACATAGCTGCCCGATGCGCAATAGACTTATCTGGAGGCATAGAAATGGCCCCTTTCAACGACTTCAACCCATAAACGTACTTCATAATCCCTTAATTTCCTTCAATTACTCTTCTTGCAATATCTGCCGCAGCTGAATTCGGATAACGTTCAATCACCGACCGGTATGTGGCCCGCGACTCCGAGGTATTTCCCTGTGCACGCTGAATCTCAGCTGATCGAACCATCGACATCGAAACCCATTCATCGTACGCCTCAAACAGAACCCTCACCCGCGAATACGTTTCGAGAGCTTCTCTATTCTGATTTGTGCGTTGCTGTATAAATCCGAGCCAGTAGGTTGCCTCGGCGCCAATCTCGACCGAATTCCGCTCTGATATCTCACGGAGTTTTGGTTCCGCCTCAACAAACTGTTCCTTGCGGATTAACACCTTCGAAAGACCAAGCTCAGCGGCCTCACTGTTTGCATTCACGCGCAACACATTTCGATACGTACTTTCTGCTTCGTCCAGACGACCCAATGCAAGCAAGGCATTTCCCTTACCAACACCGGCTTCCACACGAAGTCGCTGTGTTCGCGATTCAAGCTGTGTAAAATAGTCCAGCGCCACCGCATAATCCCCTTTTTCAAACGATATCATTCCCAGGTTCAGCAATGCCGATTCTGCACGGCCGCTTCGCGGATGATCGTTTATAATATTCTGGTAAGCTTGAATCGCAGCCGCCTCGTCATTCAACTGACGATGTGCTTCTGCCAAATTGAAATAGGCTTCTGGCACAAGTCGGGTCGAGTTTGTTACCCGGATGTAATCTCTAAATGCCTCCACAGCTGCAGCATAGTCTGCCGTTCGCAACAAGAACTCGGCCTGACGAAAACGTAGCTGGTCGGCAGTTGATGCCTGAGGGTTCTGACGAATAAAGTCCTCCAGAATTTCTGAACTTCTGTCGGCGTCGCCAGCCGAAAGCATTGCAAACTGAATTCCGTTTACAGCCTCGATAATCAACGGACTCCGCGGATAATTATCCAAAACTGCCTGATAGGCTTCAATCGCTCGTTGGAATTCACCGGCATTATAATACGCATCGCCAATGTTGTACTGCGCCCGGGCAGCCCAATTCGAGCCACGATACTGACGAATCAATCGCTGAAACTCTTCAATCGCCTGTGTGTAGTTCCCCGCCAGGAAGTAGATATATCCGATATTATACATGGATTGCTCGCGCAGACGACTTTCTGGAAACTGTCGTAACAACCGACGAAATGCCTGAACTGCTTCGAAAGTTTGGTCTAATCGATAATACCCGTTTCCAACCTGGAAAAGTGCGTAATCGGCACCTGGGTTTACGCCAATGGCCTGCTCATAAAAGCGAATCGCCTCACGATACTGCCGTAGCGCATAGTAAGAATCTCCCAAACGGAGTTGCGTATCGATATCATAGGGGAACAATGCAATCGGCGGAGCTTCGTACTCTTCCAGAAACAAGCGCAACGGCTCGATTGCCTTATCGAACTGATTCATGCGAAAGTAACTCCATCCGAGCGAGTATTGAGCAGCTCCTGCGAACTCATGATTCGGGAATTCCTGCAAAAACTTGGAGAACTGGGGGGCTGCTCTGGCGTATTCTTCCTGATTATACCACGCGTCTGCGCTCCAAAACAATGCTTCGCCGGCTAATCGTCCGCGAGGCTCGTCTTTGTAAACATTTTCAAAAATGGG
>JAIUMT010000063.1 GCA_022565415.1 Balneolales bacterium
AGGAGGGTTATAGTAATCCGCCAAAACAACATCCCCTCGCCGATCTGAAAAACCAGGATAAAGTAACCCTTTCGGATGATTTCCTATCTAAATGGCCCGATGCCGCACCCCACTACGAGAATATTCCCGAAACCGTATCTCAACTAGACATAGATCACTCCGTTAAAGCACTTTCTATTACAGGAACTCGCAGCGAAGCGTTGACTCAACTCGAGAATTTTGCAAATAAGCAGCTCAACCGGTATGGAGATCATCGAAACGATGCCGATAATGGCGCCGCAAGCGGATTGAGTCCGTGGTTGCATTATGGAAAGATTTCAGAGTATGAAGTGGTAAAACGTGCCCTCGACGAGCAACCTAAAGGCTGGAGTCTCGATAACCTTACGTTTCAAAAAGGTCAGCGAGATGGATTTTTTGGCGGAAATCCCAACGTAGAAGCCTTTCTGGATGAAGTTATTACTTGGAGAGAAGTCGGATTTCATTTTTGTCATCATGTACCAAACTACGATAAGTTCGAAAGTCTGCCCGATTGGGCCATTCAAACACTCGAAGAACATAGCATGGACGAACGCGAGTATGTCTACAGCTACGAGCAACTCGAGAAAGCCCAAACACACGATGAAATCTGGAATGCGGCTCAGAGGCAGTTAGTTCGTGATGGCATCATCCACAATTATCTACGCATGCTTTGGGGCAAAAAGGTGTTGGAATGGACGCCAGATCCCCGGGTCGCTTTGGATTATCTCATCGAATTAAACAACAAGTTTGCCATCGACGGACGCGATCCCAACAGCTACTCCGGAATCTTCTGGATTTTCGGGCGTTTCGACAGGGCCTGGGGTCCGGAAAGACCCATTTATGGCAAAACACGCTACATGACCAGCGACAGCACTGCAAAAAAAATCAAACTCAAAGAGTACTTAAAAGAATATTCCAGTTGATAGCCTAAACACGATTCCATAAACTGTTCTTGTAACTAACTATTTTCCATCTTCGTAACATACGTTAAACACAAGAAACCCAAACCAATAGGAATTAAATATGTCCAGATTAGTAAAATCCAGCTCCGACAAAATGCTTTTGGGTGTTTGCGGTGGCCTAGCCCAGCGATTCGGAATCGATTCTACCATCGTTCGTGCCATCTTCGTGATTGGCGCAATTCTCGGAGTAGGTTCATTTATTCTGATTTACTTCGTTCTTGCGATTGTTATGCCACGGGCCTGATTTTTTTTATCATCACCTCCCTCAACGATTAAGAGCATTTTTCCAACCGGATTGATGCTCTTTTTTTTTGCCAAGTCGAGTTTCCAAATACCGGAAAACAAAGCGAGAATTTGATGCTCTTTTTTTTTGCATGCCAAACCGGTTTTCCTGTTAACCAATAATGAACCACGAAATTGGCACCCTTATTTTTTTGCCAGGTCGAGTTTCCAAATACCAGAAAACAAAGCACACTTTGGTGCTCATTTTTTGTTTATTCCTAGGCAATAAGCAGGTTCGATTCAAGTTATTGAATACGTATATTTCAGAGCCCTCACTTTCATATTGAACAATTCTTTCCATGACAATATTTCGCATTTTTCCGGCTGTAGCCATTTTCTCGCTGCTAATCTTACAGGCATGCTCACAAGACTCAGCGTCTCCCTCAGCTGACATATACAAACCACCAGTTGCTATTGATACTACCTTCGAAGACGGATTCTCCATACGCGACATCGAGCTAGGCGAAGGATCTCCTATCGATTCTGCCGATTTCTTCAGCGCTCACTACACCGGATATCTATCCAACGGCGATATTTTCGACACCAGTTTCGAGCAAGGCGTCCCTATTACATTTCAACTCGGGGTCGGACAAGTACTCAAAGCCTGGGACGTTGGCCTGGTTGGCATGCGAAAAGGTGGTAAACGAGTTATTGTAAGTCCGCCTCAGTATGCATACGGCGACACCGGCATCACAGACATCATCCCTCCAAACGACACCCTCCGATTCGAAATCGAGCTGATGAACGTCTACAAAATTCCAGGGAAGTGGGATTTTTCAACGGATGAAAGTCAACTCTCCGACAGCGGTATCAGCTATCAAATTCACCAAACCGGCCGGGGCAACAAACCCGACATTGGTCAGCACGTAAGTGTTCGTTACAGCGGCTACTTGGAAGATGGAACCCTTTTCGACAGTTCATACCTGCGAAATGGCGCGTTTCAGTTTCAGGTAGGAATTGGACAGGTTATTCAGGGTTGGGACGAAACCGTACTCGATATGCGACCCGGTGAGCGCAGAACAGTGCTAATTCCCCCAGATATTGCTTACGGAAGCAACGGAGCTGGTGGCATAATCCCTCCAAACAGTTCCCTACGATTCGATATTGAACTCATGGAAGTAGGCCTTTCTGATGAAGATCAACTCTGATTTTTGCGGTTATTCACTGATTTTTAGTAGCTTATTGTATCCGCCAACCAATATACTACCGTCATGAACATGATTCGCATCAAACAAATCGACGCATTTACACTGAAACCATTTACCGGTAATCCGGCCGGAGTTGTGATTGATGCCGACGGACTTAGTTCAGACGACATGCAGAAAATCGCCCGGGAAATGAACATCTCGGAGACGGCTTTCGCATTAAAACCAACGGTCGAGAACGAAGCAGACTTGCGAATTAGATGGTTTACCCCTCATCAGGAGGTCGATTTATGCGGACATGCCACAATTGCAATGTTCCACGCTCTTGCAGAAGAAGGAAAGTTCGGGTTGGAAGTCGATGAAGACCAGTCATTCATTATTGAAACGAGATCCGGTCTTCTAAACGTGGATGTGGAATGGAAAGACATGCTTCCGTACATCAAATTCAGCCTGCCAATTCCTGAGTTTTTCCCGTTTCCCGACGATGTTTCCACGTTATGCGGCGCTTTGGGATTATCCGAAATCGAGTTAAGTAAAAAAGCCAAACCTCAAATCACCCGCGAGGGATATTGTTTTGTTCCCGTAAGTGATTATGACAGTCTTGAGAGTCTGGAGCCAAATATGATGTTGCTCCTTAAACTCCACGATCGGCACGCAATAACCGGTTTTGCTGTTGTAGCGACCGACACCGGAGATCAAGCTATCGATTGGCACATGCGCTTTTTTGCCCCCGCTTTGGGTGTAAATGAAGATCCTGTAACGGGATCGGCGAACGGTCCGATGGCAGTTTATCTGCTTCAGAACGGGCTTCTCGACAAAAAGAAGAACTACTTCTCATTCAATGCGAGTCAAGGAAGATTCGTACGCCGACCCGGATTCGTAACCGTAAATATGTCCTTAAAAGATGGCGTACCGGTCGAAGTTCAAATTGCTGGTCAGGCAATTACCGTTATGGAAGGCACAATGCTGATGAATACACAAATTCCGGGCAAGCTGTAACAAAAGGCTGGTGCCACTTAAAGCTGTACGCCTAAACCTGTATCGACTTAGTTAGCATCACTAGTAAATCGTCGATTAATTCATTCGCTGCTTCTGTTGTACTTTTCTCTTTTTCTGAGGCAGATTTTACACCAAAAATTCGCTTGAACACCGATTTTTCCTCTACCGGAGGCGGGGCGTCTTCGGGTTCAAATTTTCGCGAAAGCTCAGTATCAACCAGAAAATCGCGTATGGTAAAGCTGATGGACTGCAAAAACATGGCCACTGTTTGAGTTTTTAACGATTTATCGAGTCCACCCATCAATTTTTCAGCTTCAACCAGCTTTTCATAAATCTGAATCTGATGGCGTTTCCAGCTAACAATTTGGTCATGCAAATCGGCACTTCCCTCCAAAAACGTTGCTCGAAATAGAAAACGAGCCGTTTCGGGTTCATTTAAATTAAATGTGATCTGCTGTTGCTGTATTTCTTTGAAGTAGTCACTAAAGCTGTCAAAGTTCGATCGAAAGACATCTTTAAGGTATGTCAACCGTCGTTGCTCGGCATATTGCCTCAGGTATAACCAAAGATCTTTCTTGTTTTTGAAGTACTGATACACACTACCTTTTGCGATATCAAGTCGGCGTACAATTTGGGTGATGCTCGCCGTGTCGTAGTCGTGAAGTGAAAACTCACTTAAACACGCATCAATAAATCGCTCTTGCTTGGCTTCGGGTAAATTCTGAAATGTTTTTTTCGGCATGGTGTACCTTTTCGATAGTTGAATGACTGAATAGTCACTAACTCCAAAGTACTATTTTCGTTTAATTACCGCAAGTGTGCAACGACTTATGCAAACCAGTTTACCCGTTTCTGTTGTAATTCGGATTTCCCACAACTGGGTGGAGGCTCCTCGATGAATGGGTTTGGCGGTTCCGATTACAATCCCGGAACGCACCGGACGAACATGGTTCGCATTTATTTCAAGTCCGACCGCTGCTTGTGTGTGGCGATCTACATTAAGATACCCTCCAACCGAACAAACTGTCTCTGCTAATACCACACTTGCTCCGCCGTGAAGTATGCCAAAAGGCTGATGCGTACGTCCGTCTACGGGCATCGTAGCCACAACTTCGTCTCTGCTGAGTTTGGTGAACTCAATTCCTAGTGTTTCGCTAATGTTCGGAGTCGCATTTTCGAATAAATCGTTTACCGCATCGCGAACATCATCATGAATTTCCATACCTACGTGCATTTAGATGTAATTATTTCTGCCAGAAGACTCTGTTTATGATACCGAGGGGTAAATCCTGACCCGATCGCGAACGCAGACCGAGCTCCGACATTTCCATAAATCCGGGATGTGGCAAATAGGCGTTCATTACAGAGTGCGCATCAAATTGATTAAATCCGGGCGAATACGTGTTCAAAATGAGGAAATGTTCTTCGGTATCGAGCAACTGAACCACCAGTTTCATTAAATCATCTATCTTTTCTTCAAGTTTCCAAAGTTCACCTTTGAGGACCCGACCAAAAGAAGGTGGATCTAAAATTATTCCGTGGTATGTATTTCCCCTGCGAACCTCACGCTGCACAAACCGAACCGCATCTTCTACAATCCAGCGAATATCAGACAATCCACTTAACTGCATGTTTTTGTTTGCCCAGGTAACGACCTGTTTCACAGAATCGACGTGGGTAACATCGGCGCCACAGGCTTTTGCTGCCAACGATGCACCTCCGGTGTAGGCAAATAAATTCAGAAATTTAGGCTGAGGTGTTTTCAGCTTTCGGATGGATTCTGCAATAAACTCCCAGTTTGCAGCCTGTTCCGGGAAAATTCCGACGTGTTTGAATTTTGTTTGGCGAAGATCGAAGGTGAGATCCAAGTTCTCGCTTTTGTATGATATCAACCAGCTATCGGGCAGACTCCCTAGCCAACGCCCCGTTTGTATGTTCTCGCCCGTGAATAAGGCCTGAGCAGTATCCCACTCGGCTTGGGAGAGTTTTGGCAACCACGATGCTTCGGGCTCCGGTCTAATCAGCCGAATTTCTCCAAATTCTTCGAGCTTCTGATAGTTTCCAGAGTCGATTAGCGCATAATCTTGCCAGTGTTTTGGGTATATCAAGTTTTGAATCCTACTTTACGATTGGTCGTTCGAGGGTGAATACTTCGCCTAGTTTTGACCATTGTTGTCCGCCCAGCCTGGCTACGGGTTTTAGTGATTGCACATTAATTTTATGGTCTTTTATGATACGATCATTAACATGCATGTGAATAACTTCACCGAAAATTGCGTCTGACCCACCTTCTTCTTCACTTAATGTGAGCATTTTGTGAAGACGACATTCTAGGTGAATCGGACTTTCCTTAACACGAAACGGTTTAATGACTTTCGATTTTTCTTTGGTGAGTCCGGAAATAACAAACTCATCAGCACTGAACTCGTAGGCACCTCCGGCCAGGTTAACGGCTTCAGCCATCGATTCTGTTGTGATGTTGACTACGAACTCGGCGGTTTCTCGAATATTACGAACCGTGTCTTTTACATGCTGCTCCGATTTTGATTTGTATCGAAGAGGGAAAAACACGATCAACATCGGATTATACGCGGCTATGGTAAAAAAGGAGAACGGAGCCAAATTTGGCTCCCCTTTCGCGCTAATTGTAGAAACAAGGGCGATGGGACGGGGCACAACAGAGCCTACCAACAGTTTATACCGTTCCTTATCCTCAATTTGAAAGGGTGAAATTTCCATAGTTCTCCTCGTTTGTATTTACATCATACGTTAATTCAAAAACTCTAAAACTGATTTCATAATTCGATTTCGGTCAGTTTCATCCAGAATTGTTTCGAATGGAAATCCAAATATTACGCTTTTATGATTTCCTTTATACCCAACTGCGGCACTGAATTCGGTTTCGTTGTAGCGCAGTAAAGTGAGGCTTCCCGGTAACGCAGGACCGATTGCATCCGGCGCATCAACACGGTAAATCTGCGGACTATTCTCGGTGTTAAACTTGAACCCAGAAGATAGAAAGTAGTTCGAATCTTCTTGAGTTGTGCCTGTTGTTGCAGCCTGACCGTCATTCACCGAGGATACTTTGCCGGAACCGTCATCTGAAAACTGCGTCATTGGTGCTGCGAAAACATCGCCATTTAGCGAGGCATGATTCGTGATATGCTGATATCCGAGTATGGTTGCTGCAAATTGAGTTGCGGCCGAGTCGAGCTCGGGACGATGAATTAAATCGGTTCCCACGTGCGACCCGGAAATAAATACCCCGCCTCCGTTTGATGTGAATTCGGTTAAGAACTGACGCACACCTTCGTTGTAAATGCCAAATCGAAGCCCGTTTAGGCTATCGGCGTATGGATTTGCGCTTCGAATTTGCCGCTGGTTGCCGAGAATGTAGCTGATTTTACTGTAGTCGGATGGGTTTATATGTCCGTCTGCAACAGCTGCTTCACTAACTGATACAAATCCGAATCCGGCATTTTGGATGGCCCGACCGTGCACAATCGCGAAATCGTGGGTGTTTCCGGCCAGGATTTGGGATTCGTAATCGGCATGCGATGCGCCATGACCTGGTCTGTCGTCAGATACCCAGTCGTCGAAGGGATCGAAATTGTATTGCTCTCCGGTGAAGCCAAGATCGTACCGATCAGGAACTCCGGCATCCAAAAAGCGCGCAAATCCTCTGAAGTTCGGCTCTTTTATTAACGCCGGGGCAGAAATACGCGTAAATCCGTTGACAATTAGCACAGGCTGGGAATTTTGGCCATTGGCCACGTCCGGCAATGAAACAGAGATAATTTCGGATGGAAATGATTGTCCACCATCGTTTAGCGCCCGCACTTTGAAGCTGTATATAACTCCGGGAACCAGGTCGCGAAGTATAACAGTAGTGTCTGTCACCATTTTGCCATTGTCGAATCCGTTACCGTCGACTCTGGTATAGAGCACGTAGTGATCGGCTTCCGCGGTTGGTTCCAGCGGATCTGATTTAGGTTTCCAGCTAATCTCCAGACCATTTGTGCGGATTTCAGCCTTCATGTGCGTCACGGGCAGAGGCTGAACCACGTAGTCGAATCCGTGCTGAACAGCGATAAACTTCAGCATAGACTTGTAAATCGACCGACTTACGTCAAATCGGAAAGTCGGATCCATTGCGTATTCTTTGTCACGTAAATTCTGATGCGAAAGTAATTCAAGCAAGGTTGATGGAACATTTGGCCGCATCGATTCGCTGTAACGCGCATTTCTGAGTGCTCTTCGAACCCACGTTGTGTCGTGCAAGGCGCGAATATCATCGACAATTTGCGTTTGCATGATGTCCGTGAGATCACGGTTTGCAAGTCGCGACATGCCATCCGGGAAGTGTTGATTTCCCGACATATCGTCGATTGAGTATATAGAAAGCGTTCCGATTACATCGTCGTTTCGGGTAACGCCGGCATCCGTATGAAACGCGAGGGAAAGCTCTACAGGAACGCCAAGTCCCTGACTTCGATCAATGTTGGGTCCGTAAGGAGTACCTTTGAGGTAGTTCACCCATTCGCCGCGGCTTTGGAAATCATCCGAATAATCGTTGTTTTCGTTCAGCTTCCACACAAGTGAATCGGGGGCGCCACTAAATTGCAAGTGATATCGAGCTCCTTCTAGAAACCGCGAACGCTCGGATGGTCGGTCATTTCGCACAATTACTCCGGTTCCGCCTCCGAATCGAACCGCATCGGCAGTTATTCTATTTCCAGACTGAACACTTTCGTTGGTTAATTCAACAGCGCCATTTCCGGGATGATATCCTTCGTGAAAGTGAAAAGTGCCTAGATAAACCCAGGTTCCGCCGCCGAGTTGCTGATTAATTGAAAAGGATGTCTTTCCGCCAGAGTGATAAACCGTGTATCGGGCGTCTGTCGTATTTTCTGAGGAGGACGAATAACTGATGTAAACTGCATATTCGCCGGTTTCGGGAATTTCAGGTGTCCATGTGGCACTAGCTGTCGGCTCAGTATCGGTAATTGAATACCGCCAGGTACCTTGGTGAAATGGGTTCGTACTGTCGGTTAGTGGCAGAACAGATGGTGTAAAACCTGGTTCAGAACCCGTTTTCCAGGTTACAGCGGCACGGTTTTGGGCTTCTGTGTAGCGGCCGTACTGAGTCGGAGTGTCATTATCGACAATTACCATGTTCGATTGGATATCTCGCTCCCGGGGCACCCATACGTGCGCTCCGGCTGCCTCGAGCATGGGAATGATGTAGGGAATCGTGAAAGCCATTGGCAACATATCTTCGGGGGTGGTGAACAAGCGCGGACGTTGCCATTCCCATCGTTGTTCGCGCAGGTTGTAGTACCAACCATGACTGTGCCACAGTGCGATATGTCGATCTTCGAGTCCGGATACCGCATTCCAGGGTTTGTCGAGGTTTCGAATCATCGGAATGTCTCGGGACTCGCCTCCGATTGGAAACCTCATAAAGTCGACATCCGACGAATTCTCTTGGTAATAGTTTGGGATGAGATGCTTTAAGGGGAATCCCATAGCGCTCATCTCGATTTTGTAATCAGCTTTATCATTATTAAGGCGCGACCGTATTACAGAGTCGGCCAGAACAATGGTTTTAGGACGAACTTCGTAATCGGCAAACCGCGGATTAAACGTAATTGCAATCGTTCTACTAGCATCATCCACCTCAATATTCGAAACACGCACGGATCTGTGGATTAGTGGATCGCCACCGAGACGGTTCTCATAGCGAATATCGAGATATGCTTGTGCCGCTTTATGTGCCGCTATTGCCTCAACAGGGATGTCATCATACTCGGTTGGAAGTTCTGGTTCTGAAGGGATTTCTGCAGTTTTACACGAAACCACTAAACGCATCAATCCAAAAATTAAATAGGCATTTCGATGTTTAAAAAATCCGCTCATGTAATCTGATTTAAATTTGCTGAAAATGTACGCCATAATGTTATCCAAACCCTCTGTTTTCGAAGGGTGATTGAGTTGCTGTAGATGAACTGGATATACTGTATACCCGTTTTAAAAATATGCTCTCAATATCGCAATAAAGGACGAATCTGTCAGTAAAAAACGATGAAATAACTTGTTAATGGAAAGTCTATTAGATTTATATACCTTATATTGTTTTTTATAAATTTTTTGGATTCAATGGCTACGGATTCAGGATGATTGTATACATGGTGTCACTCTGAATTAGCGGCCACTCCCTCACCCGCTAACATACTGATTTTATTATAATGTACTCTAATCGCTCCACTTCATTTCTCGCATCTGCGCTCTTGTGCTTCTTTTTATATTCATGTACACAAGGTGATGTACACGTTCAGGATATGACAGAACCCCTGTTTCAACAAATCGACTTTGAGGTTGAACCTGTAACAGATTCGTACGGTTTGCCTGTTGATGGATACGAAACTGAGCGACGAGTCATTCGGCGCAACGAGAACCTTGCCACAATTTTCTCTGGACTAGGGCTTAATTCGGACCAGGTAAATTCTGCTATGCAAAATGCGCGCGGAGTTTTCGATTTGCGACGTGTTGTTGCCGGACGACCATTGCATCTGTACTACAATCAAGAATATCCGGATGCACCAGAATTTATCGTTTACGACCAAAATCTCAGCGAATTTGTGGTATTTGATCTTCGTGACAGTGGCTCAGTTTATAGCGGAAGTAAAGAAGTCTCCCGCGTTACCAGATCAATCGAGGGTGTGATCGAAAGTTCTTTGTACAACACATTGGTTGCCCAGGGCGCGAGTCCACAGCTTGCCAATTCACTCTCGGAAGTCTTTGCGTGGCAAATAGATTTCTATCGAATTCAGCGCGGTGATGCGTTTCGAGTGATTTACGAAGAAAATGTGATTGATGGAACAACTACCAGTATCCACCGTATCAACGCTGCATACTTCCGACATTTCAATCGGGATTATTACGCGATTTACTTCAAGCAGGATGACGACTCTTTCGGTGATTACTACGATCTGCAGGGTGAGTCTATGAGAAAAGCTTTTCTGAGGGCGCCTTTGGAGTATTCACGTATTAGCTCCAGGTTTACGAATCGGAGGTTTCATCCCATTCTGAGAAGAAATATGCCTCATCACGGTACCGATTATGCAGCACCGACCGGTACCCCAATTCGTGCGACCGGAGATGGTGTTATTACGCGCGCATCTTTCGATAACAATAATGGGAATTACGTGCGAATCAGGCATAACTCGACATACGAATCTGGTTATTTGCACATGTCTCGAATTGCATCTGGCCTCCGCCCCGGAACAAATGTGAAGCAGGGCCAAATTATTGGCTATGTTGGGATGACAGGGCTTGCCACAGGGCCTCACCTTTGCTACCGATTTTGGGTAAATGGCCAACCAGCAGATCCACATCGAATCGAATTCCCATCATCTGATCCAGTTTTAGTTGAAAACAAATATGCTTTCAACATTCACCGATCGCACATGTTTGCAGCACTCTCACGTCCAAACACAGCCGATCGTCCTGGAGCTTGGAGCCTGATTGCCGTCGATGACATCATCTCGTTGATTCCAGAACGACCATTGGTTCTCACATCACTCTGATTAATCTCTATTAAACAATCCGGCCAAATAGATCGAATGCTTCTGCATCAGTGATTTCCACATTGCAGAACTCCCCGACCGATAATGTTCTGATATCAACTTCTTCGGATGCCGAAGTAATTATAACCTCGTTGTCGACTTCTGGTGCATCCCAGATTGTACGCCCCCAAGCAGTTCCATCTTCGATTCTGTCGACCAAAACTCGCTGCTGAGTCCCGATTAGGTTTTCATTTTTAGCAAGACTTATGGCCTCTTGTGCAGCCATCAATTCGCGCACGCGGCGTTGCTTTTCCTTCGCAGAAATTGGATCACCTAAAGGAAATGCAGTAGTGGCATCTTCCTGTGAGTACATAAAACACCCAAGTCTGTCGAACTTCACAGTGTTAATAAAATCGACTAAGTCTTCGAATTGCTCCTTGGTTTCACTAGGATAGCCTACAATCATTGTTGTACGCAAGCGTATTCCGGGCACCTCATCACGAATAAGTGCAATCAATTCTTCAATTCGATTGCGAGTAACCCCACGGCGCATGGATTTCAGCACTTCAGTGTTTCCATGCTGAAGCGGCATATCAATATAATTGCTGATGTTGTCACGTTCGCGAATAACAGGTAATATATTGACCGGGAACTTGGCGGGGTACGCGTAAAGAAGTCTGATCCAATCAAAACCAATATCAGAAAGTCGAAGTAAGAGCTCGTCAAGGCAACGCTTTCCGTACAGATCGAGACCATAGTACGTAGTATCCTGACCGATTACGATAAGCTCCTTGACTCCTTTATTTCGGAGTTGCTGGGCTTCATGAACCAATTGGTCCATCGGTGTTGAAACATGTCCGCCACGCATCAGCGGAATTGCACAAAAAGAACAGGGATTATCACACCCTTCCGAGATTTTCAAATAGGCAAAGTGCTTCGGCGTCGATAATGTTCTCTCTCCGAGTAGCTCTTTGCGGAAATCACCGCCTAACGCATGAAGTACCTCCGGAATTGATTTATGACTGCTTCCGAAATATCCGTCTACATCAGGAATTTCAAGTTTGAGTTCATCAGCATATCTGTCAGACAAACAACCCATAACCATGACCCTATCCAACTCTCCTTTTGATTTTAAATCAACTCCTTCCAGAATATGGTCGATAGACTCTTGCTTAGCAGCATCAATAAATCCACAGGTATTTATGAGCAGCGTATCTGCCTGAGAAACTTCGTCAACAATGATAAAATCATTCGCTTTAGCCTGTGCCACAAAGAGTTCGGAATCTACTGTGTTTTTACTACATCCTAATGTGTCTATATATATTTTGGGTAAACGGGTTTTCATAAAAAAATTGAGTAGTATCTAAATTAAACGTAGTAAGCTAGACACCAATGTGTTACGAAAACTACAGTTATAATATTTGAAAAAATTAATGCATTAAACGACTGTTCTTTAAACTTTTAACATCATCTAAAGAATCAATATGCACTTAATTTGCATATATTGTAAGGTACAAAGATTCCCCGACTACTTAGTTAAGCTCATTTATTGTTACTTGAAAGACAATACATTTTATAATAGGATTCACAGTTAGTACTATAAGCTATTTGTTATAATGATTGATCTCCCATTTATTGATGTCAGCGTAGAAGCTCAAAAGCATATTAAAAAGCGCGGTTCAGTTGCGATTATCTCCAGAAATCCAAAAGCTGGACGATATGGCTATTCTGGTGATGCTTTGGTAATTAAATGCTCATCTCCTGAAGACACTGCCAGATTTTACAAAACTGTATCACATGGAATAACTTTTTATTTGCATGACGCGCTAACATTAGAAAATTATGAGCAACTGAATGTATGGCTCAGGTCACATTACGGAATTTTTAAATCTTTGCGTGTACGAATTACACTTTATAGACGCTTCCCGATTGATTAGCCAAGCTAAATTTAAAAAAAAGTGTCGATTATAATCTTTCCTTGCTACATTAAGCATGTCTGAAATAAACCACTTTAATTTAGTTACGTCCAAATGCGAATAGCAAAGCTTTTTATCCTAGTTGCCATCATACTATCAACATCACATGTTGCTAATGCTCAGGCATTGAAAGTTGCCGCAGGAAACACTTTGATAGGCACCGCAAATGGTGCTGTTATTGGTTTAAGTGTAATGGGATTGAAGAATGATTCAGACTTTACACCCGTACGTTTCGGCATTGGAGCGGGAACGCTTTACGGACTTGGAGTTGGTGTCTACGACGTTTCCAAAATGGATGGTCTCGGCTTTTACTACGTAGAAGGTTTATTCAATTCAACTGAATACACATCGTTAATTGTATTACTCGATACATTCTACGGTGGAGTTACAGGCAGTG
>JAIUMT010000064.1 GCA_022565415.1 Balneolales bacterium
ACCTACGGCAAGGTATTCGGAGATGCACCGAAGTCAGCTTATGAAAACACTTTAGCTGGAATGTTGAAATTTGCGAAATACCAGATTGACATATTCCAAAGCGGCTACTTACATCGATACATGGCTACTGTAATCGGATTTACTGTCTTCGCAACGGCGATTACATTCATACTAAAAGCCGACATTTCGTTTCCAGCCTACACCGATCACGTTTCGTTTCACGAAATAGTTGTAGCCATCATGTTGGTCGTAAGTGCATTAACAGCGGTGCGTGCAAAGACGGCATTAACGGCAATAACAGCACTTGGTTTACTCGGATTTAGCATTGCCTTGGTTTACATCATGTTTAGTGCTCCCGATTTGGCTATAACTCAGGTTTTGGTCGAAACACTAACCGTTATTCTAGCGGCACTAGTATTAGTAAAATTACCTAAGCCAGATATCGCAGAGACTGTTTTTGCTAAATTCCGCGACGGATTTATTGCAATATCTGGTGGTGTGTTAGTCACCATGATAATGCTGGTAATTCTCCAGGGCGACCTCGACTTATCCCTAACAGAATACTTTGGAGAGCAGAGTTACGTAATTGCTCATGGCAAAAACATTGTAAACGTAATTTTGGTTGACTTCCGGGCGATTGACACCCTCGGAGAAATAACGGTATTGGGAGTTGCGGCATTCGGCATCATTGCCCTCATCAAACTCTACATGAACGGCAAAAAAGAGGAGACGAACTAATGATGAACTCCCTCATACTACGAACAGCAACAAAGTTGCTATTTGGACTCTTGCTCATATTTTCGGTTTTCCTGTTCCTTCGTGGCCATAACGAGCCCGGTGGTGGATTCATCGGCGGACTTGTAGGCGCAACTGCGTTCGCATTATTTGCAATTGCTTATGGTCCGGCAAAATCCCGCGAGATCCTTAAACTGGAACCACAGATCATGATTGGCCTCGGATTGCTATTCGGTCTTGCAAGTGGTGTAATCTCGATGATTTTAGGAACTCCGTTCTTAACCGGAGCCTGGATTTTCCCCATAATCGGAGGTACTGAACTCCACCTTGGCTCACCCCTAATTTTTGATATCGGTGTTTATCTGGTTGTTGTTGGATTTACACTGGGCGTCATTTTTTCACTCGAAGAAGAGAAATAAATGGAGATACTTTTATCTATAATTGTTGGCGTTCTATTTGCAGCCAGCATCTACCTCATGCTTAAACGCAGTCTTGTGCGTGTAGTAATTGGGGTGTTAATATTAAGCAATGCAGTAAACTTGTCCATATTCACGATGGGAAGGCTAACACGTGGCGCTCCGCCTTTGATTGGAGCTGATGCAACTGTGGCTGAGGCTGGCGTTGCCAACGCGCTTCCCCAAGCCCTCATCCTGACGGCAATTGTGATTGGATTCGGACTATTCGCATTTGCCCTGGTATTGATTTACAGATACTACTTGGAAACCAAGAACTTACGCTCAGATGAAATGAACGACGCCGAAACTCCTGTTGGAAGCTTGCTTGCAACCGACCAAAACAAGGAGGCTAACTAATGGCCGATCATATTCTACTCCCCCTACCCCTGCTGTTGCCGTTGATTTTCGCAGCGATCGGGATGGTATTTTACAAAAACCGCACCGCGCAGCGCACAATCGCCATAACAGGGTCAATACTTCAACTAGGTGCAGCGGGATGGTTGTTCTCCCGAATCTGGAGCGAAGAAATAATAGTCGCCCAGCTAGGTAACTGGGCTGCGCCTTTTGGAATCAGTATCGTGGGCGATACATTCTCCGGCATAATGGTACTCTCCGTTGCCCTCACCGGATTCGCAATTTTCATCTACTCGCTTGCCGACATTGACAAAAAACGCGAGCATTTTGGGTATTATCCGGCGTTGAACCTGTTAACAATGGCCGTAAACGGTACGTTGCTCACCGGAGATATCTTCAACATGTTTGTATGGTTTGAGCTCATGTTGATTTCAGCGTTTATGTTGCTCTCGTTGGGTAACACCCGCAAGCAGCTGGAAGGAACCGTTAAGTATGTAGTCATAAATCTGTTTTCATCCGCAATTTTCCTGGCCGGCGTCGGATTACTGTACGGAATTACCGGTTCTCTGAACATGGCTGATGTTGCAGTTAAGTTAGAAGCATTCGATAACCCGGGCTTAATAACCACGATATCCATGCTGTTTTTGGTGTCATTTGGACTAAAAGCGGCGGTTTTCCCCTTATTCTTTTGGCTTCCGTCATCATATCACACGCCACCGGTTGCCATTTCCGCGTTCTTTGCCGGAATTCTAACCAAAGTCGCCATCTATGTAATGGCACGATTCTACACCCTCATTTTCATCCAGGATGTTGGCTATACGCACACTATTCTACTTTGGATTGGCGGACTAACCATGGTAATCGGTGTACTTGGCGCGGCGGCTCAATACGAATTCCGCAAAATCCTCTCCATTCATATTGTATCTCAGATTGGATATATGGTGATGGGTATCGCTTTATTCACTCCCATGGCGCTACTCGGAACCGTTTTCTTCGTGGTGAATCAGATATTCGTTAAGATGAACCTCTTTCTGATATCGGGGGTGGCCAACCGTCTAGGAGGCTCATTCGAACTCAAAGAACTTGGCGGAATCTACAGAAACTATCCCTGGCTAGGCGTTCTATTCCTGATTTCTGCATTCTCACTAGCCGGATTCCCACCACTTTCAGGTTTCTGGGCAAAATTCACGCTAGTATACGCTGGTCTTGAAATCGGAGCCTGGGTAATTATCGGTGTTGCTCTCGCAGTAAGTATCCTAACCCTGTTCTCCATGGTGAAAATCTGGGCATTTGCTTTTTGGAAAGCACTACCCGAGGGTCACGAAGCAAACACATCCGACTACACAAAACGAATTTCAACCCGCGACTTGGTGTATTTAGTGGCCCCGATTGTACTTCTAGCCGGACTAACCGTCATAATCGGGGTATTTCCCGAGTTTCTTTATGAGGTTTCTGAGCGTGCCGCCAACCAGTTAATGGGACGAACCGATTACATAGAAGCAGTTTTACGACCATGACACTATTCTTATTAAACATACTTTTAGCCCTAATTTGGGCCGCAATTACCGGAACATTCACCATAGGGTCGGTAAGTGTTGGATTCTTTCTGGGTTATATCATCATCTGGATTGCGAGTCCGGTGATCGATCCCGACGACTACCACAAAAAGTTGTGGCTGATACTGGCACTAATACTGTACTTCCTCAAAGAACTTTTCGTATCCAGTCTGAGGGTTGCCAAAGACGTGCTAACACCCGGCGAATTCCGCATGAAATCGGGCGTAGTTGCCGTACCATTGGATGTAAAATCCGATTTCAGCATCACCTTTTTAGCCAATATGATTTCGTTAACACCCGGAACACTAAGTCTTGATGTGTCTGAAGATCGGTCCAAGCTGTTTATTCATGCAATGTACATCGATAACGACGATGTGGAATCGGTTAGAAATGAAATTAAATCGGGCATGGAGAATAAGGTTATTTCTACTTTTGGAACCGGAACATTCACCGACTCTCTGTTAAACGATTAAATAAGATTACAAACGAGAGAACCTTTTTTGTACATAAATCTGTTGGATATATCGTTAACTTAGAAGGTTAGCGAAATATCGATCATTTTTATCTACTATGTCTCAAGCCGATACAAGTCAAATTCCTGATTCAGCCGTAAAGAATTCTTCAAACGGAAATCTAATACCAGGCAACGAACGCCCACTTATCATTAAAGGCGCTCGGGTTCATAACCTGAAGAATATTGACGTTACGATTCCCAGAAATAAGCTTACTGTAATCACCGGGGTTTCGGGTTCTGGGAAATCCAGCCTCGCTTTTGATACGATTTACGCCGAGGGACAGCGACGGTACGTGGAAAGCCTCTCCAGCTACGCGCGACAGTTTCTAGAACGAATGGATAAGCCGGATGTGGATTTCATGCAGGGAATCTCGCCCGCAATGGCCATTCAGCAGAAGAATACCACCAGTAATCCGCGGTCAACTGTCGGCACAACCACCGAAATTTACGACTACATGCGTCTGCTGTTCGCGCGCATTGGCAAAACCATTTCACCCATCAGCGGACAGGTTGTACGAAAAGACACCCCTCAGACCGTAATCGAAAACATAATGGCCGACTGGGAGGAAGATACCCGGTTTTATATCACCTTCCCCTTGCCCAAACGCGAGAAAAAGAAGTTTTCGGAGGAACTTGAGGTGCTTACTGAGCGGGGCTTTACCCGAATTCTCACCCCCGGCGAAGAAATCCTCGACCTTTACGACCCCGAAACACCCATAAAGAAGATCAAAGTCGATACCCACAGGGTGCTGGTCGACCGGTTAGTCCTAAAAAACGACGACCCCGATTTCAGAACGCGACTGGCAGATTCGTTGGAGGTGGCTTTTAGAGAGGGATTTGGTCAGTGTTTCGTAAAGCAGCGCAATGGCGAAGAACGGGATTTCAGCGAGCGATTCGAGATGGATGGCATGGAGTTCACCGAGCCCACCCCACAAATGTTTTCGTTCAACAACCCATTCGGAGCCTGCACCACCTGCGAAGGGTTTGGCCGCGTGGCCGGTATCGACGAAGACCGCGTAATCCCCGCCCCGGATTTTAGTATCCGAACTGGTGTAATTGCCCCGTTTAACGGACCCAAAAACAGCATCTGGCTGCGGGATTTAATCAAAGTTTGCGCCAAAAGCGGTTACTCAATTGACACGCCATACCGCGAGCTGCCCAAAGAGGTTCGGGATGCCATTTGGAAAGGCAAAGACGAGTACGGCGGAATTCATCAATTTTTCGAAGAAGTAAAAACCGAATTCTATAAAGTTCACATGCGCATTTTCTACGCGCGTTATCGTGGGTACTCCCGCTGTATAGAATGCGACGGGTACCGAATCCGAAAAGATGCCCTTTATGTGCAGTTTGCCGGACATAATATCGGTCAGGTAAGCGAGATGACAATTGGTCATGCCCGGGAGTGGTTCGACAACCTCGAATTAACACCATTCGAAGAATCTGTGGCCAGTCAAATTCTGTACGAAGTTCGCAAACGACTGCGATACCTCGACGAAGTTGGGCTCGATTACCTAACCCTCGACCGACTTACAAACACGCTATCGGGCGGAGAAGCACAGCGAATCAACCTCGCAAATGCGCTCGGAAGTTCGCTCATTGGCAGTTTATACGTGCTTGATGAGCCCACAATCGGATTACATCCGCGCGATAACGACCGCCTAATCAAGATTTTGCAATCCCTGAGGGACATCGGAAATACTGTTCTGGTGGTCGAGCACGATCCCGAAATGATTGCCGCCGCAGATAATATTATCGATATTGGTCCATTTGCCGGCACCTACGGCGGGGAAGTCGTATTCTCGGGCAATTATAAAGACCTTCTAATCTCCGATTCGCTTACCGGAAAGTACATGAGTGGACGCAAATCCATTCCCGTCCCGGCCAAACGACGCAAAGGAAACGGAAACAAACTCGAGCTGGTAGGCGCATCAGAACATAACCTCAAACATGTGAATGTGAGTTTTCCCCTGGGGATGCTGACCTGCGTAACGGGCGTAAGTGGTTCTGGAAAATCAACCTTGGTGCACGATACGCTCTACGCCGGAATCATGAAGGAGATTGGCAGTTGGTCGGGGAAAATTGGTCGCCATAAGAAATTGAGCGGATTGGTAAATATTGAGGCCGTTGAAATGGTAGATCAGACGCCGATTGGACGGTCGTCGCGTTCGAATCCGGCCACGTACACGAAGGCATTTGATGGAATTCGGGATTTGTTTGCCAACACGCGTCAGGCGAAAATTATGGGCTATGGCCCGGGACATTTCTCGTTCAACGTTCCCGGTGGGCGATGCGAAAGTTGCCAGGGCGAGGGAATTCAGACCATCGAAATGCAGTTTCTGGCCGATATCGAGCTTCCTTGCGAAGCTTGCAACGGCAAACGATACAGAAAAGACGTGCTGGGCGTGAAATATCAGGGTCAGAATATTTTCGACGTACTCGAAATGTCGATTTCAGATGCATTGGGATTCTTCGAAGGACACGAAAACATCACCGGGAAGCTTCAGGTTATGGAAGACGTGGGCCTTGGCTACCTCAAACTGGGTCAGAGCGGTACAACGCTATCGGGTGGAGAGGCGCAGCGTGTGAAGCTTGCACGATTCTTGGCACGAGACGACTCAAACCACACCTTGTACTTTTTTGATGAGCCAACCACGGGACTTCACTTCGAAGACACCGCTCGGCTGCTAAATAGCTTCAATCGCTTAATCGACAAAGGTCACTCGGTGATCATCATTGAGCATAATATCGACATCATTAAATCGTCTGATTGGATTATTGATGTAGGTCCGGAGGGGGGCTACGGAGGCGGAACCATTGTAGCAACGGGCACGCCGGAAGATATCGCGCGAATCCCGGCTTCGCATACGGGCAGGTATTTGCAGGATTTGATATGATTGGCTCGTGCTGAGGCTGGTCTTTTCGAAGATCGGTTCCTAGAAAAAGTCATCGTTCTGTAATTTCACACAGATCAACTAGCTCACAACAGAGGGGCATCAGAAATCCGGGATGAATCCCTGATGATTTCGCCTTTCAATATGTAGTTAGTTAATCAAGAAGGTATTTTGATAAAGTATCTAGTAGCCTTTCGGGATTAAGTGATTGGCCGTGCTCAATTATTGTACCATCTCTATTTAGCAAGTAATATGACGGATAAGCCTGTACACGATATGACTCAATTATTGAGCTCTGTTCATCAGTTAGCTTTACCAGATTTGGCCATGATATTTCGTGATTTTCGATGAATATAGATGCCAACTCCTCTATACTCTCGTGAGCAATACCAATAATCTGAAAATCTTCTCCTGGAAAAGCATTATATGCCTCTTTAAGACTAGGAACTGCCGCTACACAAGGGGGGCACCAAGAGCCCCAAAAATTTAGCAGAACATATTTACCCTTGAAATCTGATAAATTTATCTCCGTTTTATCTAAAGTAAGAGCACTAAAGTCAGGTGCTTCTGTGCCTCTACGTAATGCAATACGTGGCTCAACCTGCTCTTTGGATGTCTCAACTATTACGTAATTTCCGTTTAAGTCGATTTTTGTAATCTTCCAAGATTGATTTGCCACGTTGAAGGGCTCTAAGATGGAATAATGTTCGTTTCCATCAGGGAGAATGTCAAATTCACCATTTCCGTCCAAGTCAATTAGCAAAGCCGTGCCATCAGTATAGTGGTAGGGCGGTGTAAAAGTATAATTAGCTAATGCTACCTCAAAAATCTGGCCACTAACCTCCCATTTTCCAAAAAATTGATCCTTAAAGAATAGTTGAATTGATTCGGGACCTTTGGATATCAAGTAGTCGAACCGTGCTGGTGATTTGAAGTTTTGAATTTTAGTACCATCATAGTATTCAAAACTAACCATCGTAACAGCCTTCATTGTCTCAAAAACTGTTCCTTCAAAGTTAATCCTATCTGGTTCAAAGTAGATTGGATTCTCATCCTCAAATGTACCCGTACCCTTCGAGTCAATCACAAGAATTGGGTTGCCATTACTATCATTCCCAACAGCTACACTAATTATTCCATTGACCCATTCGTCACTCAGCAAGTCTTGGTCTAAACCACCATTAACCCGTGTGTAAGTTGAGGAATCAACAAACCCCTCTTTAAGCCCCTGATGTAAATATTGGTGTGTATCTGCTAAACCATGAAAGACCTTGCCACTATCCATCCAAGAAGGTGGCGTTTCGGGCTGTCCCGGAAATTCCGCTTGGAATATAAAGTTACCACCGAATGAAATCCCCATTACAGGCGAAATCCGATCATTATTATAACCCCGTTCAAGCTGAATTTTATACCCGCCATTATCCTGTCCATAAAGGGAAAATGTAATAGAAATAGTTATTATAAAGGTAATAAGTGGACATTTTAAAGTACTCATATGATTTTAGTTTTAAATGTGTTGGTGATTTAATTAAATGATTTGAGCAAATAAATGAAAGCTTCGTTGCTAACATGCTAAGTTCAAACTGAAACTGGTTATTTGTTAATTCTTAGAAGTTGCTACTATACAAACAGGAGAACCACTGTGGATATAGGTACACCTGTTATTTTTGCTAGCCAAAACATAGCTTTTGTTCAATTAGACCGCATTTGCAGTCTGTTTGTATGATTCATCAGTGAGTCAAATTGAGTCGCAATTGCCAGAAACAGCACTACTTGAACAATTACAGCGATATACCGCAATTCGAGACCGAACAACGAAACATCGAACATCGGAATAATCATGGCTGCGATAATTCCCGATAATGCGCCGACGATAAAGAAAAACCAGGCTATAAAAACATAGCTTTTAATAGCTTTCTGTTCGGCTATTTCACGGTCAATGCGCTTCATAACAACATCTTCCAAACCCGAAAACGGCATCTCGAGTCGACTTTTACCAATAACGGTTTTATATAATCTGTCTTCTTCATGTTTCATGTCAACAAATCTTCCTTTTTTAATCCATAAACAGATTGCAGAATTTCTCTGAAACTGATTCTTCCGCGATGCAATACAACCTTTACCTTCGACTGTGACCAGCCTGTAATCTCTGTGATTTCCTTAATGCTCAAATCTTCCAAATAAAAAGAACCTCAGAGTAAGACACTCGGAAGATTCCATGCGTTTCAATACCTCATTTATATAATAATCCCGAAACTCTTCCGTATCTGAGTCGGGTCTTTTCGAAACCGGAGTCCAGTCAGCATCTTCCAAAAAAAGAGGATCTTTTTTGCGTTTTCTCAGATCCATGAATGCTTCATTCACAACGATCCGATAAAACCAGGTTGAGAAAGATGACTCATTTTTGAACGAATCAAGCTTCAGATACGCTTTAACGAACGACTCCTGAACTACCTCTGTGGCACGGTGTTCATCCTTCACCACAGAAATGGCTACAGTATATGCAGTATCCTTCCAATCATTGATTATGAAACGGAATGCGTCGCGATCACCACCTCTGACTCGATTTATATAAACATCCGTCATTCGTCCTTTCGAGTATCATTCTTTCCCCAAAAATGAGCCAGAATCATCGATAAGCCTGCAAATAATAGCATTACGACGGGTGGGTCACCGGTCATGAAACCAAAGCTTCTGATAGTAAAGTCTATAAGTAAGCCTATGGAAATACCGGTTATTAATACGCCCATTTTTAGCCAGGGAAATGAGAAGCTCTTTTTGGGAGCCGGTAATAACTCGGAAAGGTCTACTCCCTTTTCAATAAGTAGCAGACGTTCTTTTTCCTTTGACCTGTTAGAAAAGTACCAGGCAAGAAATAAAGCTATTGGAGTAAAAATGAGTAAGATGGATACTGTTATTTCAAACATAATCTATTGTTTGGGTTGCCGTTTGTTTATCCATTAGATGCTACGAACAACCAAAAGGTTACAAAAAAGTAACTGTTCATTCACGCTGAATACAGACCCATCAACCCAATCCTATACGGAAAATCTATCCGGGGTAGCATCAACATGCCGTACATGGCTGTCTTTATTTCGGTTCAACTATACCGTATCTTTGCTTGGATTCTATCTGCAATGAAATAAGCACTTAGATTGCCCTTTGCCGCACCAACATGCCGCCGTTTTAACACAACACCTCAGCCCAACAGCTACAATTACATTACGACCTTGGATACCACGATTATAAACCTGCTTTCGTTAACCTTCGGATATTTCATCGCTATTTTCGCCATCATGAATCCGATTACAGCCATGCCTGTTTTCCTGGTTCTAACCGAAAACAACACCGAAGATCACCGGCGCAGAATGGCCAACAAAGCCGCTATTTTCACGTTTTTCATCCTGGTGTCATTTCTTTACGCCGGAACGTACATCATCAACTTCTTTGCAATCAGCCTCGAAGGAATTCGTATCGCAGGCGGACTTATGATTATCTCCTGGGCATTCTCTCTTCTGAATCCCAAAGAGGGCGGTCGTAAACTTAGCGCCGAAGACGAAGACGACGCTCGCGACAAAGCCGATATTTCGTTTAGTCCCATGGCAATGCCCCTGCTTTCAGGGCCCGGATCTATTGCCGTCGTCCTCAGTTTTGCATCACAAGAGTTATCCGTTACAAATTACATCCTGCTTACCGCCGCCATTTCACTTTGCTCGCTTGGAGCCTTTGTTGTTCTGAGGATTGCACCTCAAATTGTTCGCATTCTTGGGAAAACCGGGATGGCCGGATTCACACGTATGATGGGATTCATCGCCCTAGCTATTGGAGTACAGTTCATCATCAACGGAATTACCCCCATTTTGGCAGCTCACTAAATTCGTGACGGCGATTTCGGTGCCGAAAAATGAATTCTTAGCAAAATCTGGGCTGAGGCAACCAAACCTGATTGAATATTAACTCAAGAAGGTATTATCCGTGCTTCGGGTACTATAATTATGCACCTCCGCGACATTTGATCGTTCGCTGGAAGCCACAATTTTCTACTATTTCTACCTACTCAGACAGCCCAAAAACCTGATTTCGATTAATAGGTGAACTAAACCATGATTTTTATATATTGGCGGATGTTACAAATGGCCACCTCCACCGTCAATAAACAGTCATCTCATACATTATGGATTTAGTCAACAGCGTCCTGGACACCCTCGAAACCATTTTTACCGTTTTCGCAGATTATGCCTGGGGAATGCCACTACTCATTCTATTAGTCGGAGGTGGGGTTTACTTCGTATTCTTTTCTAAATTCAAGCCCTATAAATACATCGGTCACTCGATTGGGATCTTAACCGGAAAGTACGACGACCCAAACGCACCCGGCGACATCAACCATTTTCAAGCCTTGTCCTCTGCACTGGCAGCTACCGTTGGAATGGGTAACATCAGTGGAGTAGCAATTGCCATAACCATGGGAGGTCCGGGGGCTATTTTCTGGATGTGGGTAAGTGCAGTCGTCGGTATGATGACCAAATTCTACACGTGTACGCTGGCGGTAATGTTTCGGGGCAAAGACAGCAGCGGGAAACTTCAGGGCGGACCAATGTACGTGATTCGCGAAGGCCTCGGCGAGAAATGGAAACCTCTAGCCGCGTTTTTCGCCCTCTGCGGATTAATCGGATGTGCGCCCATGTTTCAATCCAACCAGCTCAACCAGATTGTCCGCGATATGGTATTGGTCCCGCTAGACATTGTTTCTTTGGATGGCGGTACGTTTTTTAGTGATGCAATGGTCGGCCTAGTACTCGTTGGGCTCGTTTCGCTGGTTATTTTCGGAGGAATTAAACGCATTGGTTCTGTCGCATCGAGCCTTGTTCCGCTGATGGTCGTGATTTACAGCGTCGCCGTTTTGTACATCATCATAACGAATATCAGCATGGTGCCGTACTACTTCGGACTCATTTTTAGTGATGCATTCACAGGAAATGCCGTTGTTGGTGGTGCAGTTGGTGAAGTAATTCGAACAGGAATTCGTCGAGCGGCTTTCTCAAACGAAGCCGGTATTGGTACCGAAGCCATGGCTCACGGTGCCGCGCGCACAAAGGAACCCGTTCGCGAAGGACTCGTAGCCATGCTCGAACCCGTGATCGACACCCTTCTAGTGTGTACCATGACTGCCCTTGCCATTCTAATGACTGGAGTTTGGACAGAAACCGGTGCTGATGGGGTCACCCTCACCGCGATGGCATTCTCAGCCGGATTGCCGGGTCAGTTCGGGGTCGCGATACTCATTATATGTGTTATCATTTTCAGCATGACCACGATGTTCACCTACTCCTACTATGGCACAAAATGTCTTGGGTACCTCATTGGCGCCGAAAAACAGCACATATACAACTACTTCTACATCTTCACGATATGGTTCGGAGCCGTTGCCTCAATCGATGCAGTAATTAACCTGATTGATGGCATGTTCGCGATGATGGCCATTCCGACGATGGTATCGGCTTTGTTGCTCTCGCCCAAAGTTCGGGAGGCAGCCAAAGACTACTTCAAACGGTACGATTCGAGCAAAATCAAAAAAACGGCATAAGCTGTGCAAGTAATCCACCCGGATTTGATCGTTGAGGCGTATTCAGAAGGTTATTTCCCCATGGGTGAGGAAGACTCCGACACGGAAGTTGCCTGGTATTCGGCACGGAAACGTGGAATTATGCCCATCAACGAAGTTCACATTCCGAAAAGAGTGCTTCGCCGGATACGCTCAAAAAACTACACGTGCCAGATAAACACCGACTTCGAAGGGGTCATAGCTGGTTGTGCTTCAAGGGAAACGACTTGGATAAACGACACCATTCACAATACATTCGTGTATCTGCACCAAGTCGGACTGGCTCATTCGGTTGAGGTTTGGCAAGATGATAAACTCTGCGGCGGACTCTACGGACTATCCCTCGGCGGTGCCTACTTCGCGGAATCAATATTCCAAAACGAACCCGAATGCATGAAAATCGCGCTTCATTTTTGTCATGAACACTTGATAAAACAGGGGTTTCTAATCTGGGATGTGCAGTTTTCGAATCCATTTTTGGAGCAGTTCGGGTGTAAGGAAATCAGCGAAAAAGAGTACAAAAAGGTCCTAAAAGAGGCGCTGGAAATGCATGAGACTGGTTTCGTTTAAAAACATAGCTAGCGTGATGTCGTTTCTGCATAAATTCCATGCACATACTTCTTTTGTGGCACTATACTCGGTTGGAGGCAATTTTTGGGGTAGCTTTTATGAACGACACCTTAGAAATTTTGTCGTATGTGGATAGCTTTCAAATACCAAGGTCCAGCTGGCGGATGTCGTCTCTGCCCAAATTCAAATTAGATACGGAAATCCCAAGTAGTCGCACTTTTCTGGCGCCGGCCTCGGTCAGCGGCAATAGCGAGGTAGCTGTTTGATACAACACCTCCGAATCTTTAACATCATTGGCGAGAGTTAGACTTCGGGTCGCGATTTCGAAATTATCGTAACGCACCTTCAATGTCACTGTTTTGCCGGCAGTCTGGGCTCTCTCCAGACGATGTTCAACCTTAGTAGCAATTTCCCTCAAACGCATTTCCATATCGGAAACGTCGCTCAGGTCTTCAGAATAGGTATTTTCGGCACCTACTGATTTTCGAATGCGATTCGGTTTAACATCCCGTTCATCAATTCCGTGAGCGATTCTATAGTAAAAGTGTCCCGATTTTCCGAAATGCCTCACCAG
>JAIUMT010000065.1 GCA_022565415.1 Balneolales bacterium
AAGCTTGGGAAGATTACTATTTCAAGCAACAACTGAAAGTCACATTCAGAATATCCCTTGCCTCGACAAGCGAGCCATACGCCCTGGCGGCCTGGTTAAGGATGGTGGAACTACAAGCAGCTACTATAACAGTAAAAACATATTCGGAAAGGTCATTGAAGGTTGCTTTACCAAAAATCAAAGCGATCATGGTTGAACATCCATCAGATTATTTATCACAATTACAGAAGCTATGTGCTGAAGCGGGTGTCAAAGTAGTGTATACGCCTTGTCTGCCCAAAGCACCACTGAATGGCTCAACAAGATGGCTGAGCGACCACCCGGTCATTCAGTTAACAGGGCGCCACAAAAGACACGACATTTTCTGGTTTACTTTTTTCCATGAAGTAGGTCATATTCTGTTACATGGCAAGAAAGATATCTTCCTTGAAGATGTTGAGTACAGCGACAAAGACTTGAAGAAAGAAAAAGAGGCGGATGATTTCGCAGCCTCATGGTTGTTGACACGTGAACATGAAGAAGAAATCATTGCATCTGCTCCGTTGGATGAATACATGATATGTGGTTTTGCTAAAAAGTTTGGCACCCATCCTGGCATAATTATGGGCAGACTGCAACATCGAGGTGTAGTACAACATTCGGTAGGACGAGATTTATTCGAAAGAATTGAGTTGGAATAAGTAACACAACATTACAGGAGCCATTCTATGAAATATATCGCCCTACTCAGAGGCATCAACGTTGGCGGCAAGAATATGATCAGCATGAAAGCCATTGTTCCGATGTTTGAATCGATGGGATTCAAGGAGGTGTCGACCTACATCAATACCGGAAATATCTTTTTCGAAGTGGATGGAAGTGGTGGAAGTGGTGGAAGTGGTGAAACCAAAGCTATTGACAAAGTCGACGATAGCAACGCAAGCATAGCAAACGGTGAAAACGACAGAACAGACGAAACCGGCCAAGCCTTCGCAAACAACAAAACAGACAAAGCCAAGGCAAGCGATAAAGCTGACGCAAGAAGCGAAACCCAAGAGACCCACACACTGGCCCTCACCGAACGGATTTATGAAGGGTTGCAAGATGCATTCAACCTCGATATTCCGGTGCTGGTCAAAGAAATGGACGAGATAAAGGCCATCGCAGATGCCATCCCCGCCGATTGGACCAACAAAGAAAACGTGAAGTCGGATGTTGCCTACCTGTTCCCCTCGATAGATTCGCCCGACGTTGTTGAAGCCCTGCCTTTCACCTCGGATTACATCCGCATTATATACACCAAAGGTGCGCTTTTATGGAGCCTGAATATGACCGACTATTCCAAAAGCCGGCTAAACAAGCTGGTGGGAAGCAAACTCTACGCATCCATGACGGTTCGCAACGTGAACACGGCATCATTATTAGGTATTGCTAAAGATATTTCGGAAATCGACCCCGATTATAAATCTGAAAAAGAACAGATGATTCACCGGAAATATGGGGAAAAAACGTGTTTTATTGGATGTAAATGTAGTACTGGACGTACTTTTAAGCCGAAACCCCTGGTGCGACGATGCTGCCAAAATTTTATCAATGGCCGAGAATAGTCGATTAGAAGTCTTTATATCTGCGATAAGTGTCGACACGCTGGCGAATTTACTGAAACGACACCGTACACCAGTACAAGTCAACGCTATTTTTCAGAATCTCAGACAGATTGTACGAATTGCTGCTGTCGATAACCAGGTGATTGACACAGCCCTGGCGTTGCACTGGGATGACCTTGAGGATGCCATACAATTCACATCCGCACAACTAAATGGATGTCAGGCTATCATAACGCGAAATGCGAGAGGTTACCGTGTAGAAGATAGGAAGATGGAAGTTTTGAGTCCGTCGGATTTTGTAAAAGCATGGTGGTGACAACTAATTTGAACGATACGACGCAGCGAAATCACCCTCATATAGCACAGCCATTTACCCAGGTAGTTTGGTTCTTAATTGCTGGCCTAATTAAATAAGATCTCACACTAACTCTGCCATCTTCGCTGGAAGCGGGTTTTTATTTGATAACCTTATTTAAATGCTCCCAAAGCAAAGTCCCGACCGTCCAGATTCTAAACGTGAAAACGGAGGTGTTATCAATAATAAAACACCTCCATCATTAAAACCAACGGCACCATCAGAGAGAAAGTTAACCACAGTAAAATTAAACCGGAACATATACATTATTTGTTAGTGTAAGTTCCTAATGCAGACCAAACAAACAAACGTTACTGCTAAATAATTGAAATTGGTTTACTTAAATATGCTAACTATCAATTTCTTTTTGACTCAGTCTCAATGATTCGGTAGGTTAGAATATCTTGAGACTATATATTTTTAGTCAACAAATAGAAAAAAACTATAAGGGACCCGGCACATGCGACAACAACTACTATACACCACTTTATTTGCGCTTCTTTTTCCCATGGCGCTTTTTGCTCAAACGACCATTTCAGGCGGAACGCTTGATGATGGGCTCACAACCTGGGACATCTCAGGCAGTCCATATATATTGGAAGGGAATATTCAGATTGCTTCCGGCGACAGCCTCATCATTGAAGAAGGCGTCTCGGTTCGACTTGGTAATAACGTTAATATTACCGTTAACGGATACCTCGAAGCCTTTGATGTAGCTTTTCTGGCGAATCAGGATCCGGGCCGGGGGGCTTGGGGCACCATCAACATCAACAGCTCAGGGAAGGCACTTCTTAATGAGGTTCAAATCCAGCATGGATCCAGCGGAGCGCTT
This sequence comes from Balneolales bacterium, assembly GCA_022565415.1. GTDB lineage: Bacteria > Bacteroidota > Rhodothermia > Balneolales > HLUCCA01 > HLUCCA01. The sequence continues at coordinate 2,774 of JAIUMT010000065.1, forward strand.
AACGTAAATGGTGAACTCACTCTTACAAACTCAGAAATCGCCAACAACACAGTAGGTATTCGTGCTAATTCCGGTGGCGAGCTCAGTCTGTCGACAGTCACCATAACCGGTGCAACCACCGGACTCCAGATCGATAGCGGTGCCGAAGCCGTCCTGCTCGACGGCGTTACTATCACCGCCACTGAATGGCCCATTAGAGATGCCAGCTTAAAAGCACTTCAGGTTTCCGGAACCCAGGTCATCGAAAATAACGACCACAATGGTATCCGAATTACTACAAACAGTATTTCAAATGGTGATTTCACATTACCAACGCTGCCTGTACCATACGTCTTCTTAAGCAACTTCACTGTAAACAACTCCGCATCCCTCACAATTTACCGCGAAAACATTGTCAAAATTGATCGCCTCAGATCATTTACAATTCAGGGAGCACTAATTGCGGATGGAGAAGATGCCGAAGAACCAATCCACTTCACCTCTTACCTCAACGACAACATCGGCGACGACACAAACAACGACGGAACCGGCACAGCGCCATCATCAGGCGACTGGTCTGGACTTCTCTTCACCTCAACCTCAGCCGACACCAGTCTACTAAACAATGTAGAAATCAGTTTTTCAGGTCGCAGCAATCAAGCGGCCGTAGTACTTAATAATGCTTCCCCAACCATCAGCAACAGTACATTCCGCGATTCATACATCGGAATTACAATGACTGGACAAGCATCCCCAACGATTTCGAACAGTACATTTGCTACCAGTGAATTATATCCGGTGCTGATGCAGGCTTCTGCCAATCCGGTTTTTTCGAACAACACCCTGTCGTTTCAGAATAACCCCTACGACGCGATCGGACTCGTTGGCGGTACGCTTCCGGCCGATGCAACGCTCATCAAACGAGACTTTACCGACATCCCAAACATCACCTATGTGATGCTCGACGATATTATCGTGCCCGATGGCGTAACTCTTACCGTTGAGGAAGGAGTTGTGGTCAAGGCTTGGAATTCACGCATTGTGGTTTCGGGGACACTTCTGGCCGAAGGGTCCGATCAAGAGCCCGTCGTTTTCACCTCGGTACGCGACGATAATGTCGGAAATCCGAACGATACCAATCGCGATGGGAACGCGACTGTGCCGGCCATAACCAACTGGAGGGGAATCATTTTCGACACGGGCTCTGACGATTCGGTACTTGATTATGTTGAGCTTCGTTATGCAAACACAAACAACTACAACTTTGGCGGAACAGTTGGCAATTTTAATGCAAATTCTGGTATCGCCGTTGCCGACTCCGACATCACTATTAGCAATTCTGAAATTCGTGATGTTCGCATTGGTATCACCGTTCTACGCGATGGAAAACCGACCATCGAAAATAACTCCATTTTAAACACAGAACAGGTGCCGCTTGCACTTTCGTTGTCGGCCGATCCAGTTGTAATCGGAAACACAATCGAGAACAGTGGCTTGCGCGCAATCGGACTCGTAAGTGAAACCGTTAGCCGCAACGGTGTGGTTCGACGACTTAATTTCGGCGGATTCGAAAACATTACCTATGCCCTGCTGGGGTCCATCACAATTGCGTCTGGAACTGAAATTTCGGTTGAGCCCGGCGTGGTTATTAAGGGCGAAACTCGTCAGGATATCTACGTTGAAGGCGCTTTTAAAGCTGAGGGTGATGCCGAACACGGTCCGGTTATCTTCACCTCCATCCGCGACGATAACTACGGCAATCCGAACGATACCAACCGAGATGGTGGCGCAAATGCACCATCAGGGTACGACTGGGGATCAATCGTCTTTAGAAACTCTACCGACGAAGTGAACTCGGGACTAGATAACGTCGAAATCTGGTATGCAACCCACGGCGTCGTAATGCGGAGTGCCAGTGTCGACATAAACAATGTACTTATATCAGATGCTGAAACCTGGGGAGTGGCAATGGAAGGGGACAGTTCACCAACCCTCAGTAACGTAAACATCCAGAATTCAGGTAGTGATCCTTTCGCATTCTCGGTATTTTCAAGTCCGACGCTCGTAAACATCAACCTGAGCAGCAATAACACCGACGGAGTGGCGCTATTAGAAGCTCAGAATAAGAATACATCGAGCTCATCGCGAGTAAATGCAAATGGTAGATATTTTGTGAACACCTCAGCTATTAACGCAGATGTAACCTTGTCGCCCTATGCATTTGCTGGTAACGAAAATGTTCCCTTTGTAATACGAAGTCCATTCTCAGTATCGAGTGGGACCGTATTCACCATCGCCTCCGGAACAATAATCAAGGGTGAATCGAATGCCGAGTTATCCGTTAATGGTGCTCTTGTTGCCGAAGGAACTGTCCTTGGCGAGGGAGTAGGCCATGAGCGGATTTACTTCACCTCCCTTCGCGACGACTCCATCGGCGGAGACACCAACAACGACGGTAACGCAACCGTGCCAGCAAGATCAAACTGGGCCGGAATCAAATTCAACTCATCCAGCATTAGCGACCAAAACGTATTAAAGCACGTCACATTCCGATATTTCAACGGCCGGATAGGAAGCGATCGACCTATAATCTTCGACAATGCCGCAGGTTTAATGGATGACGTTATCATTGAGCAAACGGGTCGTACTGCTATATCCATCCGCGGCAACGCCTCTCCGGAAATCCGAAACACACAGTTTTTAAACATTTCGGGTGCACCGGTCGAGTTGGATATGTTTTCATCACCCACATTCTCCGATATTACAGTTGCCAATGTTGAGTACATGGCGCTTCAGGTACGCAACGAAACCTGGACAAACACAGCAACTGTCCCTATGCGGGATTTTGCCGGATACGAGAACATCACTTACATGCTACTCGGTGAAATGGTAGTTGGAACTGGAACCACAATCACGATTCCCGCAGGACTTGTTTTCAAAACAGAAGCTAACAACGGGCGTTTTCGCGTAAACGGAGCGCTTCGGGTTGAGGGAGAAGAAGAAAATCCGGTGGTATTTACCCAAATCCAGGACGATGCGTACGGAAATCCGCGCGACACCGAAATGGATGGTGACCAACCAGTCACCAACAACCTAAGTAACTACTGGATTGAGTTTAACAACACCAGTGACGACCAGAATTCAATCATCGAGAACGCCATATTCCGTTACCGAAATCAGAATTCAGCTACTGCAATTCAGCTAACCGGTGCTTCTCCGGTCATAACCAATAACCTATTCGAGCGAAATACCTACGGAGTATCGCTATTTCAGGTATCGGAGCCGACTTTAATTGGTAACACCTTCCACGATCAAAATGTATCGGCCATGCTCATTTCACTTATTGCCTGGCCTGGAGTGGAACGCGATAATGTGATTTCCGGATCGACTTACCGGGCTGTAGCGGTAGATTCCGAAACGCTGGTTCAGGATGTAACCCTGCAAAACCGCACCTTTGCCGACATCGAAGGAATTCCATACTACTTCACAGGCAACTACACCGTCGGGTCAAGCGCCGTTCTTTCGGTGAATCCCGGTGTAATTATGAAGTTCGATTCCAACGCGAAACTGACCATCGAACGCGGACTTATTGCCAACGGCACCGAAGACGAAATGGTCGTTTTTACTAGTATATACGATGATTATTACGGCGGAGACACAAACCGTGATGACGGAAGTACAAATCCGGCTACAGGCGGTAACCGATGGAACGGGATTGAGTTTCAAAGCTCATCTCTTTCGGCCTTATCTAGCCTCGACCATGCCGTCATCCGATACGCCGGACGATTTAATAACGATGCCGGAGTGCGAGCGCTCAGCTCGAGTCCGACGATTACAAACAGCATCATTCAGCGAAATTCAAGAGGTGTTGTTGCGGAGGGTTCCTCTAATCCAATCGTCACCGATAACGACATCTTCGAGAATGATAGTTATGGCGTATTGAACGTGAACGAGGCTTTTGTGATTGATGCCCGAAATAACTGGTGGGGAAGCAACAGCGGTCCGACCCACGAAGACAATCCTGACGGAACCGGCGACATTGTGAGCGATGGCGTGAATTACACTCCGTTCGTTGGATCGGGAGTAACCCAATTTCAGCTCGGCGACGTATCGCAAAACGGCAAAATTCAAGCATTTGATGCCTCCATTTTACTTCGGTCACTTGTCGGACTCGAAACGTTATCGCAGCGTCAAGAAAAAGCTGCTGATGTGAGTGGAGACGGTACTGTAAGCGCGATGGATGCATCATACATCCTTCAGTTTGTGGTAGATATAATCCAAACTTTCCCAGCTGATGTGCGTGAAAAGCCAGTTTATACCGACATGACGGATGCTCAGTTTATTGTTGGCGATCCAGAACAACTGGATGAGGAGCGATTCACACTTCCTATCACGCTTAACGGCGCGATTAACACCTTCGCATTGCACGCATCCCTCGAACTAGCAGACGGATCATTCCTGATTGAAGACGTGATTAAAGGTGAGGTTCTGCAGCAAGGTCAGACCGCAATGGCAAATATTGCCGGCGACAATCTGAAAATTGCCATTGCCGGAGCCCAGCCGACTCAATCGGATGGAGAACTACTTCAGTTGGTAATCCGAGGTGATATCACAGCCTTCAGCGCAACGTCTGGTAAAGTCAACATCAACGAGCAGGATCTCGACCAGATTTCCCTATCGATTGAAGATGAAATGGCTATTCCGGAAACACTTGCCTTGCATCAAAACTATCCGAATCCGTTCAACCCAACAACGACCATTCAGTTCGACTTGCCTCAATCAACAGAAGTCCGACTGGAAGTATTTAATACGCTGGGTCAGAGGGTTGCACTAATCGACTCGGGTACGATGTCGGCCGGAACGCACACCTACAACTTTAACGCCCAGCAACTGTCGAGCGGGGTGTATATTTATAGACTTCATGCCGGCTCACAGGTGCTAAGTCAGACCATGACGCTGGTCAAGTAGCATTAAAAGGAGCAATAATGAAACGCATAGCACTGCTACTTATATGGATTGGGAGCATGGCCATACCAGGCCTTGCTCATTCACCATCACTTGAGATATTGAGTAACACCGGCTTTGTCGGTGATACCATCAATGTCCCGGTTACCATCACAATGGAGCCGGATACCCCGGATATTCAGTCCTTCGAAATCGAACTTACACTCAGCAATAATGTCGAAATTATTGGCGTACGTTCGGAGGGGACTGCTACCGGAGATTGGGGTGACCCATCGGGCAATTACATTGCCACTAACCGCTACCGAATTGCCGGAGCCGGATCTCAGCCCATTACCCAAAGCGATACGTTGTTCTTTTTGAGGGTTACCTCCGAAAATACTGCAAGTGTATTTGCATCACTCCAATCAGCCTTGTTTAACGAGGATTTGGTTGCAGATGACTTTACAAACGGCACTGTTCAATTTGTGAGTCGGCCGGTATATTCGATATCGCCGACATCAGCCGACCTCGTCCGCGGTGATTCTCTACAAATGAACATCGCTAGCGGAGCTGTAAGGCCGATTGAATGGTCCACAAACCGTCCCGATTTGGCTGAAATAAGCGAAGATGGAATGCTGCTTGCACTTGATGCGGGCGATGTCACGGTAATTGCCACCGACGCCGAGGGTACGGTAAGCACATCATCGGGGTATCGGATTTACCCGTTCGAGCTGAGCATACGGGAGGTCGAGCAATTCGAAGGACTGGATCTGATTATTGATCTGGATGTTGCCCAAATGTCCGATTTACAGGTAAAATCTGGTTCGTTCACCCTCAGCCTGAATTATTTCGGAAATAACGTAACGAATGTGACAGCTGAGACCGACGAAACCCTGCTTGAGGGAGGCACGGTAACGATAAATCATGATGAAAATGATATTCGAGTGAGTTTTGCAATGGTCGATCCTGTTGAAGACGACGGACATCTGCTGCGCCTCGTGCTCGAAACTAGTCAGGATGGAACCGTTAACACCATGTTATCTGCCGATGATGTTGTTTTCAATACCGATCTAGTGCCATTGGGCGTGTCGGGTCGGGTACGGGTTGTGAGTTTGCCATTGATTACACTCGATCCCTTTGGAAGCATTACATTACTCGCTGGAGACAGCCTCCAGTACACAGCCGGCAACACATCCGGAGAAGTGACTTGGGAGTCACTCGATACATCAATTGGTGAAATCGACGAAAACGGACTTTTCATTGCCCGGAAAGGTGGGGAAGTGCGGATTACAGCAACCGACGAAATCGGTGCTAACCGCAGCAGCGGAATCATTCGCGTGTACGATTTCGAATTGGGTGTTCAAACCACATCTGTACTGACAGGCACCCGCGCACTTGTCCCGGTTCGGATTACAAACACCGAATTGCTCGATGAGGATCTGCTTTCATTCGAAGTCCGACTCAGTTTCGCGAATTCATTTGTGAATCCGGAAATCGAAACGGCCGGAAGCCTTACCGAAAACTGGTCGGTTTCGACTCGGATGTCGGGCAGCACGATGAGAATTGCCTTGGCTGGCTCAGAACCTCTGCCAAGCGATGGAATTCTGTTTTACATCGCCGAAGAGATCCCAGCCGGAGAATCATCATCGAATCGGTCAATTACTCTTCAAGAGGCCATTGCCAACGAAGGAACCCCTGTAATTCTTCTCGAAAACGGGAGCATGCAGGTCCGTACCGAGTTGACTCGTCCGACCTTATTGTCGCCAAATAATAACGTCACAATCGAAGACACCCTCATAACCCATAGCTGGAACAGTGTTGAAGCGGCCTCATTTTATCGGTTTCAGCTGGCAACCGATAATGACTTTGAAGCTGCTGATATGCTCAAAGATTCGCTAACAACCGAAATCGAGCTTGCCGTAGACGGACTCCCAAACAATGAAGCTTATTATTGGCGAGTGAGGGCAGAATCGCAGAACGCAGAGGTACTTTCGCCTTGGTCGGCTGTTCGAAATTACTCGACCGATTACGCTGAGGAGCCTGTAGATCCGGATCCGGTAGCACCGGGGGTTCCGATACTTTTGGAGCCCGAAGATGGTGAAACGGATGTCCCTGTGCAGCCAATCTTCGTGTGGTCGACCTCCGAAAATGCCGAAACATACCTGATTCAGGTCTCTGAGTCTGACGACTTTTCAAGCTTTGTGTTTGATGAAGATGCGGATGCCGACACGACCTGGACACCAGTTTCGGACCTGGACTTCAATACGACCTACTTCTGGCGGGTTCAGGCTGTGAGCAGCGATTCGACATCGGGTTGGTCTGATGCGAGTTCGTTTACAACGGTTATCGATGTTTCGATTCACGACGACACCGAAGAAATTCCGGTATCCGTGACGCTGGACCAGAATTATCCGAATCCGTTTAATCCGACAACGACCATTCCGTTCAGTTTGCCTGAGGCGGCCCATGTGCGCATTGAGGTGTTTAATGCGCTCGGGGAAATGGTTAGTGTTTTGGTGAATGAAAACCGAAGCGCCGGATCACATTCGATTGTGTTTAATGCAGAGGCGTTGTCGAGTGGGGTCTATATATACCGCTTAACTGCCGGAAACACCACCAAAACCCGGCAATTTACCCTGGTTAAATAATTTGAGAGAAAGCCGGGTGAGTATCGTCTTGCCCGGCTTTTGTTTTGCGCTTAACGGAAACTCCGGATCATCTATCGGCACTCTCAAAAAACACAAAACCACCGAACAAATCCCTCATCACGAGAAATGCCCGGCGGTTTTGCCACTCATCGTCAAGTGTTCTACTTAATCAACGTTACTTTTTTGGTAAACAGATGCCCCCCAGCCGACATCCGAATAATGTAAACACCGCTGGATAGTCCGACACCTCGCAGCATCACTTCGTAACGACCCGGCGACTGCACCTCCCGCACCAGCTGCGCTACCTGCCGTCCTGTGATATCATATAAAACAATATTCACGGCGCTTTCTTCGGCTATCGAGTACGGGATAATAGCCGTCGGATTAAACGGATTCGGATACACATTACCCAGACTAAATTCCCGGGGAAGTTCTCCATCGTTTCCAATTGAATTGGCAACCACAGGTTCTGAGAGCGTATGCGGTTCTCTCAGGTTACCTACAACCCGATCGGCACGGAATATCATCGTCCCATTCAAATCATAGACTTCATTGGTTCGTATATCCATAAACCGGAAGGTAATTTCAGAACCTTCGAATGTGTTATCGTACACCATCAGGAAGAAATAGTAATCATCCCCGACCAATGTAGGTGTAGCAATTCCCCTCAGCTCGTCGTCTACCATTGCTGCCAGCACATAGTGCTCAGCCGATTGCAAACTATCCCCATACGCGATTTGGGCGGTGACCGTCATGTTGAATTCGAAGTCAGACGGATTCAACTCTTCGCCCAGGTTGGCCAGCATTTCCTCTGAAAGCTCTGGTAAGTCGGGATTCGGCTCAATTAGCGGCGTTTTCAGCAACACTTCGTCCACCGACGGATACACAAAGTCACCGGCTTCCGCCACCCTCAGCATATACGCTTCGGTTGGTTTCAGGAAGGTTAGCGATCCTACCCAACCAATCGCTTCGCTGTAGAACGCAAACGAATTTTGACCTTTGATGAAATCCCCATCTCGGAACGAACGATCGCTGAGGCCATAGTTCACCGTGTAGTTTTTGTCGGGAGTGTAACCAATGAAGTTCCACCCGGCTTCGATTTTGATTGGATGTTCGGAGGGATTCACCGGCGCACCATAAGTCTCAATCAGGTTCGGATACGTCATGTTGAGCATGTATCCGCTGGTGATATCTATGCCTGTGAGCGTGCCCGCCCAACCAATTCCTTCGGTGTAAACCAGGAATTCGGACATATTTTTGATTATGTCACCCTCTGCAGAGCGAACAAATCGGCCCACGTAATCCCCAATAAAGTCGTTATCGCGCAATACATTATAACTTAACCAACTCCATCCTGCCGGAATTTCCTTACGATAGAAAATATCTCTTGTGGTGCGGATGTCGACCGGCGAGGCAAGTGTTCCCACCACAGTATTAGCCTGAAAACTGTATTGCCGGGTGGTGTTGGCGTATTCCACTCCATTTACAGCATCCCAAACCCGAAGATCAACCGTCTGACCCGAAGGCTCATTGCTGAACACTGTTAGCATGACCAAGTGTCGGGTGGAATCGCTCACCGAAGGATACGATCGCACCAGCGCCCGGCCCCTTGGCTCGTCGCCAATAAAAGCCCCGACCATATCGTACGGATCTGCTGAGGGCGTATCTGACCCGATGAAAACCTGCCCGATTATGCTCATAGAATACTGATATTCCTGCTGAGTGGCGGTCCACCTAGGCGGTTCAGCCATGACGCGCAATTCCAGAACCAGAGGTGCAACTCCGTTGAGCGTTTCTGCATTGATGGTGGTTCTATAAAGACCGAAGTTAAGACTTGAATCCACCTCAAACGTAATGGTTCGGGTTCCTGCCGCTGGAATGCTCCCCGACTCGGGAAATACGCGCAACCACGATGGCAACGACGACAACTCGTAGCTCATTTCTTCGAGGTGATTGTTCTCCAGCACAAAGGTAAACTGGTTGCTCACCTCCGGATACAGCGCGATTTCGGCATTACCGCTCTCCCATTCAACCTGATTTCGATTTACAATAAAACTGAAGGTAATCGGCTCGTTCTGAGCATTCCCGCGTTCATCGGTGATACCCCGAAGTTCTATTTCAATACGATCCCGCTCGATGAACCGGTTATCGACCTCCAAACCGATATAGAGCTTATTCTCCTCCACAAACCAGCTCTTTGCAACAGCTTCGTTGCGTGAGAGGTTGGTCACACGAATGGAATCATTGTACGATTGCAGTGGTATGATATTCTCGTTAAAGGTGAAACTGATCTGGTCTCCCAAGTGAAGCACGCCATCGGCAGGCTCTGGCGAAACTGCCGGCATCAAGGTCGGACCTCGTCTGTCGATAATTCCGTTGTAGAATCCGGTGCTGCTGGATAGTCCGGTACTGCACTCTGCCCGTGCACGAAGTACATACTCACCATCCGCAATACCGTCGATATTCCAGATAACCGAGTACATATCAGAAACAAGTGAATCCCGCGGCACCTCCATAATTGGCAAATACACAGACTGCGTTTCACTTGAACCGCCCGATTTCGTACGATTTGCGCTCGTCAATCCACGCTGCGAAGCCATCAGAGACTCAAGCTGTCGATGAGTCGTTCTGTTATACTCCCGCACATCGATTTTGCTGAAATCCAGATGCGCCATCTCTTCATTTTCTTCAGAAGAAGCGGTTTGAGGTGAATTGATTATTATACCCGGAGGTGTGTTATCCATTACCAGGTACTCGACAACAATTCTTTCCAGATTCGAATCGAACCGGTTATAGCCCGACAGGGTAACCGGAATTTGATTATTCGTCTGTTGCGTGGCGACCCAGTTTTCCGGCAAACCAAAGAAGGCTACTTCACTACATGGT